>JAZQTI010000027.1:0-13549 GCA_045630665.1 Candidatus Scatovivens sp. | reverse complement strand
TACAGAAAAATTAGAATATATGGATTAAAGAAATTATGTTGTTAAAGAAAAAAATAATACAAACTTAAAATTTAAATTTGTAAAAAATATTTTAGAATATATTGAAAATCATTATTTAGATGTTTTCTCTATGATAATTTCAACACAAGATAATACACTTATGGAATTTAAAAAACTTATTTCTGTAAATAAAAATATTGATTTTGCCTATATAAATAAAAGAGGAATTTACAAAGATTTAATTATAAATAAAGATTATGAATATCTAAATATTTATCCAGCAAACACCAGTAAACATGAAGCTGTAAAGTTTTTATCAGAATATTTAAAATTGCAATCTGAAAATGTTATGACAGTTGGTGACAATGTTAATGATTATGAAATGGTAAAAAATGCAGGAGTTGGTGTTGCTGTTAAAGATTCTTATGAAGAATTGAAAAAAGTTGCAAAATATATTACTACTTCTTCTGTTTCTGATGGTGCATTTGCAGAAGCTATAAACAAATTTATATAAAAAAAAGAGATTACAATTTTTATTGTAATCTCATTTTTTTATTTCTTTTCTTCTTTAAAATCTTCTGCTTTTTTTAATTTTGGAGTATGTAATGGCTCATTAATTAAATTTTTAATAAGAATTTTTTTAAGTACATCTTCTCTAACATCTGCTATTAATGTTCCATCTTTAGCAATTGATATTCTTCCTGTTTCTTCTGATATAACAACAACCATTGCATCTGACTCTTTTGAAACTCCTATTGCTGCTCTATGTCTTGTTCCCAATTCTCTTGCAATATCTTTATCATCTGCTAATGGTAACATACAAGATGCTGCTGCTATTTTATTATCACTTATTACAACTGCTCCATCGTGTAATGGTGTATTTGGTTCAAAAATATTTACAAGTAATTGCGGTGATATTTCTGAGTTCATAATAATTCCTGTTGATATAATATCTTGAATTTTTATTTCTCTTTCTATAACTATTAATGCACCTTTTTTAGCTTTTGCAAGTTCTACTGCTGCAATAACAATTTTATATATATTTTCTTTTTTCTTTGTATTTAAATCTTTATCTATTCCTAAAAATCTACTTAATTTATTTGTAGTTCCTAGTTGCTCTAATGCCCTTCTTAATTCTGGTTGGAATACTATAATAAGCATTATAACACCATAAGACATAACTGAAGTTAGTATATAATTTAAGATAGTTAATTTTAGAAAACCACTAATCCATGTAAGAATTATTAAAAATGCTATACCTTTTAATAACTGCCAAGCTCTTGTTCCTTTTAATAATCCAAAAGCTTTAAATATTATAAAAAGTACTAGTATTATATCTAATATTCCCATTAGAATTCCAAGTGGCCCTACATTGTTAAGATTCTCTACAATTTGTGTTTGATACAAACTTTTTAAAGTATTTTCTAACATTTAATGTACTCCAATCTATTTTATTTAAGCAGCTAATAAATAAATTAATACTGTTGCAAATGTAGGAATAATCATCATTGCTAAAAGAATTCCTACTATTATTTTTTTGATTAAACTTTTTTTATTCATAACTTTTCCTCTTCTCTTTTTGTATAATATCTATATTTATTTATACCATAACAGTATCTTTTTTTCAATACAAATTTATAGAAATCATGCCATTTGTTTTTTTAAAAGCCCTTAATTATAAAATAATTAAGAGCTTTTTTTCTATTTTAAATATATTGTAGGATTTACAAGTTCTCCATCTTTATACATTTCAAAATGTAAATGTGGTTCATCTGCAATTTCGAAACTTGCCGTTTCTCCAACAGTACCTATTGTTTGTTCTTTTTCAACAATTTCACCTTCTTTAACAAATTCTGTTGTTAAGAGATTTGAATAAATTGTTTTAAACCCATTTTCATGATTTATAGTTATTGTTAATGCATATCTTGGATCATTTTTTATACTTTCAATTTTTCCTGCTTCTGAAGCTTTTACAATACTTGTTTTATCTGCTTTTATATCAATTCCAGAATGAGTTGTCCACTCTTCTAAAGTATTAGAATATATTAAACTATCAGTTGCAAAGTCTTTTATAATTTCACCAGAAACTGGAGCTTCAAATTTTAATTCTTTAACAACTTCTTCTTTAATCATATTGTTCACTTCGCTATTTACAGTATTAGTAATAGTATTAGTATTTTCTTTAGTAGTATTTAAAACTTTAGCTTCTACTGGTTCTTTTGAAATTTTTGTATTATTTATTTTATTTTGAGTATTTTTTGTCATATCCACAATGCTTAAATCTGAAGAAAAACTAGTTTCTTCTAAATTTTCATTAGAAACAATGTCTTCAATGCTACTCGAAGCCGAACCTAAATTAGATAAACTTTCACTTGCTTCTCTTTTCAATTTTTTATTATACATAACAAAAACTGTAAGAAAAACAACAATTGATAAAACTAATGTTACTGAAAAAATATAAATATATTTTTTTAATTGTTCTTCTTTATACATTTCTCTTTTTTTCATATGTTAACCTCCACAAAAATAAACTACGTATTATGATTATTTGCAATTTTGTAAAGATTATTCATGAATTTCCACATTCTTGTAATAATAATTTATAATATCTATGCAATTTTTCCCCTGTTTTGCTAAAACATCACTTCCACATTGACTCAATCCAACACCATGTCCATACCCTATAACTAAGAATTTTATTGTATCTTCATTTAATTCAATTTTAAAATTTGCTGATTTTAATCCACAAATTCTTCTACATTCCACTCCACTTATTTCAGTATTTCCAATTCTTATTTTCTTTACTCTTCCCCCTTCTGTATGTTCTAATATTTTAATTGCATCTGGTTCTTCATAATTTATATTAAAATTAGAATTATTTTCTAACATTAATTTTATTAGTTCATCTTTAGATAACACAACTACTGAATTATATGAAGTATAATTTTCTTCACCATTTATTTCAGCAATTTTAAAATATGGAAAATTTTTCCCCCATACATTATTTGCAAGTTCTGTTTTTCCACCACTATTGCTATGAAAAACTGCATTTATAGGTTCACCTTCATAAAAAATAATTTTCCCTATTGTTTCATTAACTGCTTTTGTAATTTTTTCCCAATATATTTGCCTTTTATCCTCTTCCCATCTAGCAAATCTATTTTCTTTTGTCATCCAAGATTGACAACAACTTGCATTATCACATATATCTGCATTTTCATGTTTATCACCATTTTTTATTTGATATATTGTATAAGTTCTTGCAACTATTGCTTGCGCTTTTAACGCTTCTAATTCAAAACTAGCAGGCATTTCACTTGCCACAACACCTTGTAAATAAATATCTAAATTTATATCTTCTATTTCTCCACTTGAATGAAGCAACTTTAAATTACTATATTCTCCATAATCAAAATCTTCTATAATTTTTTCAGAAACAACATCTTCTGTTTTAAATTTTTTTGTAAATAATATAGGCATTACAAAAATTAAAACAACAACAAATATAAAATAAAATAGTATTTTTTTCAAAAAACAAACCTCTTTTCTTTAACAACTTGTAAGCAATAATTCTCGAAACTCATTTAAAATCTTTTTTTCCAATCTAGAAACATGTACTTGCGAAATTCCCAAAATTTTTGCCACTTGACTTTGAGTTTTATCTTTAAAATATCTCAAATTTATAATCTCTCTATCTCTATAATTTAATTTTTTTAATAACTCTGAAACAGTTAATTTATTAACTATTTTTGTTTCTTCGTCTTCATCAGATTTTATTGTTTCTATTAATTCTTTTCCTTCATCATCAATTTTAGAATTTATTGATTCTACTTTTTTTGATGCTTCCATAGCTATATAAATACTTTCTTCTGGTAATTCTAAAATCTCTGATAATCTTTTTACACATAAGGATTCTCCTGTTTTCGCAACATAAATCCTATCTAATTCTTTTATCTTTATCCCCAACTCCTTTACATTTCTACTTATTCTTATAATTCCATCATCTCTTAAGAATTTTTTTATTTCTCCAATCATATATTGTACTGAGTATGTCGATAATTCCACATTAAATTCAAATTTGAATCTCTTTATCGCTTCTATAAAACCAATGCATGCAATTTGATATAAATCCTCTGTTTCATATCCTCTTCCTAAAAATCTTTTTACAATACTCCATATAAGACCGTTTATTTTCCTCTAAAATTTGTGCTAATTTTTCTTTATCACCTTGCTGTGCTTTTGCAATAAGAGATTTTTCTCTTTCTTGCATTCTATCCTCCTAATATGTAATTTCTTCTTTTGTCTTTTTTATTTTCTTATTCATGGTAACTTTTGTACCAATTCCAACTATAGATTCAACTTTTAAAGAATCCATAAAATTATCCATTATAGTAAACCCCATTCCAGATCTTTCTAAATTTCCTTTTGTTGTAAACAATGGTTTTCTTGCCTCTTCTATATTTTCGATACCTTGTCCATTATCAGACACTTCAATTTCAATTTCATCGTCCAATAATATTGCTTTTAATTTTACTATTCCATCTTTATTTGGATATGCATGTATTATAGTGTTAGTTACAGCTTCTGATACTGAGGTTTTAATATCAGCAATTTCTTCAATTGTTGGATCTAATTGTGAAGCAAATGCCGCAACCGATATTCTTGCAAAAGCTTCGTTTGCAGATTTACTTAAAAATTCTATTTTCATTTCATTTTTTATTTTTTTATTCATTTTATTTCTTATGATTTTTAATCATATCCTCCTTATATTAATTTTCATATTGATAATTTTCCGAAATTGGTACTATTTTTAAAATACCAGCCATTTCAAAAATTCTTTTAATTTTTTGATTTACATTTGATAATTCTAGTGTTCCACCATAAATATTGGTTGACTTATATCTACCTATTATTAACCCAATCCCAGCACTATCCATAAATCTAACTTTTTTAAAATCTAATATAACTTTTTTAGGCATAAATCTTTGAATTTCATAATCAGCCCTTTGCCTTATTTTTTCGGTTTCGTGATGATCAAGCTCCTCTGTTAATTCAAATAATAACACTTTATCTTCTATAAAATGTTTTACATTCATAATAATTCCTCCTTTGTATTTTGATATATTAATATTCTAATTATCTTTTATATTTCCTTCGAAGAAAAAAGACTTGTTTTGTCGTATTTTAAGAGCTTTTCGACATTTATTTTTATATAATACATCATTTGACAAAAAGAATTTTTTTATAAACAATTTTGACATTTTATTTGCACAATAAAAATAAAAAAAGTACTCAAAATTTCTTTTTGAGTACTTTTAATCTATTGATTCAAATTTTATTCTTAATCCAGTATTTCTTTTTTTAGTATCACAATTATTAATCATAAATTCTACTAAATTCTTATTTCCAATCACTATTAAAAGTTTTTTTGCTCTTGTTATACCTGTGTATAACAAGTTTCTTGTTAATAGCATATTTGAAGATTGAGGAACTACTAAAATAACAACATCAAATTCACTACCTTGTGCTTTATGAATTGTTATACTATAAGCATGTTCTAATTGATCTAATTCAGAAAATGCATACCAAGTAACTTTTCCATCATCAAACTCAATTTCTATCTGTCTTTCTTCATTGCTTATTTTTATAATTCTTCCAATCTCACCATTAAATACACCAGTTCCAGATTCATATGTTCGCAAATCATTTCTACTACCCTTTTCCCAATATATATCGTAATTATTTTTTATTTGCATCACTCTGTCGCCTTCTCTAAAAACTGTTTCTCCATAATTCTTTTCTAAGATTTCATCTACTTTTGGATTTAATGCTTCTTGAAGAGATTTGTTTAGTTCTTTAGTTCCCATTTTTCCTTTTTTGGTAGGGGTTAAAACTTGAATATTTTTAAAGAATTCATAATCTCCATAATTTTTTAGCCTATCTTTACTTAAACTTAATACTTGATAAAGCATTTTATCTTGATTTGATTCATTTATATAGAAAAAATCATTTTCAGCATCATCACCATAATCTTTTTTACCAATAAAATTCACACCATTATTAACATTATGTGCATTAACAATAATTTTGCTTTTAGCAGCTTGTCTGAAAATTTTATCTAAATGAACTGTCGCAAATTCTCCAGAATCTATTAAATCTTTTAATATAGCTCCTGGACCTACTGATGGAAGCTGATTTGGATCACCTACAAATATTACTTTTGTTCCTAAAAATAATGCTTTTACTAAATAATTCATTAAGAAAACATCAACCATTGACATTTCGTCAACAACTAAAACATCCGCATCAACTGGAGCAACCTCAGTATCAACACTCCCCAATTTATCCTCTTCAAATTTTCCTATTTCTAATAATCTATGTATTGTTTTGGCATCTTCTCCAGTTGTTTCACTCATTCTTTTTGCAGCTCTACCTGTTGGAGCACAAAGGACCACTTTCTTTTTATGTGATTTATATATTTCTAAAACACATTTTATAATTGTTGTTTTTCCTGTACCTGGTCCACCTGTTATTATACATACATTATTTTCATTTATTTGTTTTACTGCTTCAAATTGTTTTTCTGATAATTCGATATCTATTTTTTCTTCATGTTTTTTTATTTCGGCATCAAAATTTTTAATAAATTTTACATTATCACAATCTCTTAAAGTTAATAATCTTTCTGCAATTTTTGTTTCAGCTTTATATAACTGTTCTAAAAAAATATATTCATTATGATTTTCAACAACTGTATGTATTTCAGAAGAAACATTTAAGTTTATTAAATTATCATTAATTCTTTCTTCTTCAACATCTAAAATATTTTTTACATAGTCTATTAAATTTTGTTTTAATACACATGTATGACCATTATAACTTGCCACTAATAACGCATATTTTATTCCACTTTTAATTCTATAATCACTATCAAGAGGAATTCCAATTTGCATTGCAATTTTATCTATATTATTAAAATTAACACCATAAACTATATCTACTAATATGTATGGATTTTCTTGAATCTTTTCAACAGCATTTACTCCAAGAGCATCATAAACTTTTTTGCTGTTATTAGCTCCAATTCCAAACTCTTCTAGAAAACTTACAATTTGCCACACTTCCCATTTTTCATTAAATTCTTCACCAATTTCATAAGCTTTATCTTTAGAAATTCCTTTAATTTCAGCTAATCTCATTGGTTCAAATTTAAATATCGTTAAAGTTTCTTCTCCAAATTTATCTATTATTTTTTTTGCTGTAGCTGGTCCTATTCCTTTTATAGTTCCACTTGCTAAATATTTTTCTAAAGCGGCAGCTGTTTGTGGCATCAATTTTTCAAATGTATCTATTTTAAATTGTTCTCCATATTCTTGATGAACAACCATTTTTCCTTGTAGTTTCAAAGAATCTCCAACAGCAATAAAAGGCAAATATCCTACAACAGTAACAATTTCTTGTTCTTCCTCTGTTGAAAATACTGCAATAGTATAGCTATTTGATTCATTCTGATATATAAATTCTTCTATTTGCCCTCTAAGTTCCAATATTTTTCTCCCATTATATTTCTAATTTAAATAACTTTCTAATTCTAATAATGCTTCAACCGAATATACATAATCTTGAATAAAATGTCTTAAATAATCAAATCTTTTAGACATTGGTTTATCTAAGTAAATATCTGTTACAAAACAAATACCAAGATTTTCTTTAAATATCGCATCAACATTTTCTTTTAATTTACCTCTATTTTTCTCTTGTGATAAGTGTTTTCTATTTTCATATTTTTCTTTAGCTTCATTATGTTTTGTTATTAATTCTTCTATAAATTCTTCAAATTTATATGGTTTATATTTATTTATTCCATATATTTTTGCAGCATTTTCTAAACCATATATTGTTTGAAGATTAAAAACTTCAAGCATTCTATTAAATTCTTGAGAATAAAAATAATATATATGTCCTTGCATTTTATTAAACTTTTTCATTGTGTCTAAATAACCTAATGCAATATTATTATTCATTTTTTCTTTATTAAAATTCATAGCTCCACCTAAATTTTCTTTAGGCGAAATTACTTTTAAATATACATTTCTATCTGATAATTTTCTATTAATACCAGTACCATTTATATCTATTACTATAATGTTTTTATATCCTTTTTCAATAGCCATATTTATTGGTATATTGTCATAAAAGGCCCCATCTACGAATTCAAAATTACCTATTTTTTGAGTTTTAAATATAGGTAAACAAGAACTTGCTAAAAGGAAATCTACAAATTCATCTTTGGGAATTTGCTCTTTATATAATTGAAGTGGTGCTTCATTATCTACAGAATAAGTAACTAATCCAAAATCGATTTTAGATTTATAAATTTTATTTACATCTATATATTTATTTATAGTTTGTCTTAGCGGTTCATTATTAATTCCTTTTTGTGTTCTATATTCTTTTATTAATGGTCTTAAATTTTTTATATCAAATAAATCTATATTCGTATCTACTTTTTCAGTAATTTCCATCATATTTTTTAATTCTAAATTTTGATATAAATTAATCATCATGTCAACATCATCTTGAAGTATTAAAGCACCATTTAATGATCCTATTGAAGTTCCCATAATTGCTTTTATATCAATTTCTAGATCTTTAAGTGCTTTCCAAGCTCCAACTTGATATGAACCTCTTGTTCCACCACCAGCTAATATTAATGCATATTCCTTTTTCATACAATTTCTCCTTTGTATAACAAATATATGTTTGTTGTGATTTTATCATTTTAGCTAGATTTATGCAATAAAATTAAATAATAAATAAGCTCAAATTTATGTATTTTTAATAAAAAAAATCACTCCCCGGAATTCTCCAGGGAGCTTCTTTTTTTCAGAAATCAGTATACTAATTTCTCGGGATGCTGTGCTTGTCAGCGAATCGCTTGCCGAAAGGACGATCCTTGACAATACCTGCATCATCATTGATGTGACCTTCTTCATCAGAAACGAAACCATACAATCTTATATTCTGCAGAGATTGTACAAAAGTTTCCACAGCCCAAGCATTTCTGAATTCCTTGTACACATCATGTGCTTGCTGCCTATTCGGGATTTTTTGTTCTTCGCTACAGTAATTACCTGTATAACAAACACCTTCATCCCTTGCAGAAGTGATTCGATCCAGAATTTGAATTTCAACATGCATAAGGGCTGTACTATCAGACAAATATGATAGTATTATATGGTAAGCCTTATGACCAGCATCCTTGGTGATATAGTTTCTGGTTTCTACCAGATTCAGATTTTCATCTTCTATCTCAGCAAGAAGCTTCAAAATTCTTTCACGTGGGATTTCACATCCACCATATTGATGTGTATCCGTTTGTACCCATTTCTTGAATGCTTGGAATTCCTTAGAAAACGGGTTAGTTAGCACATTAACATATACTTGTGCAATTTTGGTCAGCTGTTCTGTAGGATCACCTTTACATGTCTCTAGCACAATCCTTCCACGAATGCGATCATACATAACAGGGGTTGCTGTAACACCATCTCCATCAACAACTTGTTCAACACACTTCAAAAGGCACTTCGTATAATCAGATATCAAACCTTTTACGTTCATGATATACGAAAAACCTAAATTGCATTTTGGAAACCATTCATAAATGGCCCAAATACCAATATTCAAATTAAGCATGTTGAGCTTCTCATCAAAGTCGAGTGATGCTCTTAAGCGCTTACGCCTCTTAATGATTGCCGGCTGGCAATCTAAAAACATCCGCCAAATTTCTTGCTCCGCTTCATCCCATTCAGAGGTATCCACATTTCTCAGATATCGATAATACTGATGTGCTACACTATAGATGTCTGGATAAATGTATTGGGGATCATCTTGATCAATCCAACCAAACTCCTGAATGTAATCGATCGTTTTTTTCCACAAAGACTTTAATGTCTCATGAAAATTCTGACTTAACGATCCTAAAAGCCTCTTGTCTTTCTCGTTCTTAGTTTCCTTTTTACTCGTCATATTGAACCTCCTAATCGTTGTATAATAAAAAGTAACTCTGCACACCATCCTTTCCAAAAAAAGTTATGTTAATTATATCATAAAAAAGCTTAAAAGTAAACAAATAACTAGCATTCAGATGCAGTAAAAAAAATAAAGACGAAGAAATTATAATTTATTTTTCTTCGTCTTACTTTAACTTATTTATCCAAAGATTCCTTTTTTCTTAATTGGAGGTTGTTCATTCATTGTTTTTGCTAGTTCAGTTAATAAGTCTCTTTGTTCTCTTGTTAATTTTTTTGGTGTTTGCACTACAACAGTAAATACAAAATCTCCTCTCCAATTTCCATTTATTGCTTTAAATCCTTTATTTTTTATTGTGAATTTTGTACCAGTTTGAGTTCCTTCTGGAATTCTATATATTTCTTTTGTTCCATCAACCATCGGTACTTCAATTTCAGTTCCTAATGTTGCTCCAGTAATTGTGATTGGTATTTCACATAATACGTGCTCAGCTTTTCTTGTATATATTGAATGTCTTTTTATATGAACAACAATATATAAATCACCTTTAGCTCCACCATTTGCTCCAACTTCACCTTCACCTTTTAATACAATTGTTTGACCTTCATCAATTCCCTCTGGTATCTTTACTTTTAATTTTATAGATTTTTTGATTATACCTTTTCCTTTACATTCTGTACATGGTTCTTTTATTATAGTACCATCTCCACCACAATGATTACAAATTTTTTGAGTAGCCATTTGTCCAAATGGAGTAGTAACAACTTGTTTTATTTTTCCAGTTCCATTACATACAGAACATTTTTCTGGATTTGTTCCTTTTTTAGCTCCAGTTCCATTACAGTGTGAACAACTTTCATTTCTATTTATACTAATTTCTTTTTCAACTCCAGAATATGCTTCTTCAAATGTTATATCTAAATTTACTTTTAAATCTGCACCTTTTCTTGCATAAGTTGAATTAGATCTACTTCTTGTTGAACCTCCACCAAAAAATGATGAAAAAATATCTCCTAAATCCCCAAAATCTCCAAAGTCTGTAAATCCACCAAATCCATCAAAACCAGAACCATAAGAATAATAACCACCTTGGCCACCATTAAAACCTTGTGGACCGTCAAAACCAAATTGATCATACATTTGACGTTTTTGTTTATCTGATAAAACCTCATATGCTTCATTTACTTCTTTAAATTTCTTTTCTGCTTCATCTTTATTATCTGGATTTGCATCAGGATGATATTGTTTTGCTAATTTTCTAAATGCTTTTTTTAATTCTTCATCTGTTGCGTTTTTTCCTACACCTAACACTTCATAATAATCACGTTTTTGTGCCATTATTACTATTTCCTCCTAAATGTTTTTATTAAAACATATTCTAATATTTTTATTTCATAACTTCTTTTACTTCAAAATAGCTATATAGAGGCCAGAACTTGTATCTGACCTCTTTTATAACCATTTCTCAGATAATATTATTGATTATCATTGCTATCATCTTCAACTTTGTAATCAGCATCATATACTGTACCTTCTTTAGCATCTCCATTATCAGTAGCTGCTTCAGTTGTAGCTCCTTGAGCTTGTGCTTGTGCAGAATATAATTTTTCTGATAATTCATAAAATACTTTAGTTAATTTTTCTGTAGCATCTTTGATTGCATCTACATTTGTTCCTTCTAAAGATTTTCTTACATTTTCAACTTCAGCTTCAACTTTAGCTTTTTCTTCACCACTTACTTTATCTCCTAATTCGTCTAAAGTTTTTTGGCTATTATAAACTAAACTTTCAGCATTATTTCTAACTTCGATTTCTTCTTTTCTCTTTTTATCTTCAGCAGCATGTGCTTCAGCATCTTTAATAGCTTGATTAATATCATCTTCTGATAAGTTTGTGCTTGCTGTAATAGAAACTTTTTGTTCATTTCCTGTAGCTTGATCTTTAGCTGATACGTGAACTATACCGTTAGCATCTATATCAAATGTTACTTCAATTTGAGGTACTCCTCTTGGTGCTGGTGGAATTCCTGTTAATTGGAATCTTCCTAATGTTTTATTGTATGCAGACATTTCTTTTTCATCTTGTAATACGTGAACTTCAACACATGTTTGACCATCTCCTGCTGTTGAGAATACTTGTGATTTTTTTGTTGGTATTGTTGTATTTCTTTCAATTAATTTTGTGAATACACCACCATATGTTTCAATACCTAATGATAATGGTGTTACATCTAATAACACTAAATCTTTAACATCTCCTGATAAAACACCACCTTGAATTGCAGCTCCTATAGCAACACATTCATCTGGGTTAATTCCTTTATCTGGATCTTTTCCAACTATTTTCTTAACCATTTCTTGAACACATGGAACTCTTGTTGATCCACCAACTAATAATACTTTGTGAATATCTGCAGCTGTTACTCCAGCATCTTTCATAGCTTGTTCAACTGGTATTCTAGTTTCTTCAACTAATTTTCCTATTAATTCTTCAAATTTTGCTCTTGTTAATGTAACATCTAAGTGTTTTGGCCCTGTAGCATCAGCTGTAATGAATGGTAAGTTAATTTGTGTTTGTTGCATTCCTGAAAGCTCAATTTTAGCTTTTTCAGCAGCTTCTTTTAATCTTTGCATTGCCATTTTATCATTTTTTAAATCTATTCCTTGAGATTTTTTGAATTCACTTACTAAGTAATCCATAATAGCATCATCAAAATCATCTCCTCCTAAGTGTGTATTACCATTTGTTGATAATACTTCGAAAACACCATCACCAATATCTAATATAGATACGTCAAATGTTCCACCACCTAAGTCATAGATCATAATTTTTTGATCTTGATCTTCTTTATCCATACCATAAGCAAGTGCTGCAGCTGTTGGTTCGTTAATAATTCTTAGAACTTCTAATCCAGCGATTTTACCAGCATCTTTTGTTGCTTGTCTTTGGCTGTCTGAGAAATATGCAGGAACTGTAATAACAGCTTGTGTAACTGTTGTTCCTAAATAATTTTCAGCATCTGCTTTTAATTTTTGTAATATCATTGCAGATATTTCTTGTGGAGAAAATTCATCTCCTTCTATTTTTACTTTTTCATTTGTTCCCATTTTTCTTTTGATAGAAATTACTGTGTTGTCTGGATTTGTAACCGCTTGTCTTTTAGCAATTTGTCCAACTAATCTTTCTCCATTTTTAGAAAAAGCCACAACTGATGGTGTTGTTCTGTTTCCTTCTGCATTAGGTATTACAACTGCTTCTCCACCTTCCATAACTGAAACGCAAGAGTTTGTTGTTCCTAAGTCAATACCAATAATTTTTCCCATTTTGAAAATTCCTCCCTTTATTTTCTTTAAAATTATTATCTATTATTATTTTGTGATAAATCTTATCGTTTTTTCTTTTGTTTATATATAATATTTATTTATAAAATAAATAAAATTAATAACAAATTAATTTGCAACTATAACCATTGAATGTCTTACAACTTTATTTCCTATTTTATACCCTTTTCTGTATT
>JAZQTI010000026.1:0-8197 GCA_045630665.1 Candidatus Scatovivens sp. | reverse complement strand
ATAACTTTAATACAATTAATTATAATATTAATAGTTATAGCTTTAGTAATAAGTGTTATTTATATTTATACAAATGATGATAGAAACTATGTTTTAGATAAAGTTGGAATTCCATCAAATAGTGGAGTTATTACAGAAGTAAATGAAACAAAAGTAGATAGCAATGATAAATATGATGAAACAACAATGACTTTAGAAAGTTATGGAATGGATCAAAATTTATTAATTGTTAGTTACAGATGTAAACTAAGTGAAAAAGTAGACTACTTTTTAGAAACTTTAATCGAATCACCAAAAATTGTTGATGGTGATAAAGTATATTACTTAGAAGATGTTACAGAATCAACATTTTCAAAAGTAAATGACTATGAATATGAAGTTTTTAGAACTTATGAAATTGATGCAAATAGCTTAAGTGACAATGCAATGTTTAAAACAAATGTAGAACTTTATAAAGTATTAGAAGGTCCATATGAAGATTTAATTGCCGAATGGGATTTTGAAATAAAATTAGATAAATCTAAAGTAGGAACAGAATTTAAAAAATACACTTTAGAAAACAAAGTTGCTACATTTGAAGCAGTAGAAACAACTTCAGGATTATCAACAAGAACAGAAGATTTAAATTTAGATTTTATGCCAACTGTAGAACTTTTAGAAGTAAGTAAATCAAATTTAGCAACAAAATTAGTGTTAATGTTAGATATGTATTTTACAAATGTTAATTATTTTGTTGAAGTAATTGGAGAAAATGGAGACATAATATTAGAGGATAATATTCAAACAGCTTTTGGAGGATATCCAAAAAGCGTAATAATTAAACCTACAGACGATAAAAAAATAACAATCAAAGTTTATCAAAAAGAATGGTTATCACCAGATGTTTATGAAACAACAGCAGTAGGAACTCTAGAAGTAGATTTTTCTAAAGATTTAATAGAAAAAGATGAAACAATAGAAGTTAATAATGAAACATATAAATGGGAAGATTTAGAACTTACATATAATAAAGAAATAATGAAAGTTGACTATGATGAAGAGCATGATAATAGACCGGCTATGATGTTTGAAATTTTTGGAAAAGTTGGTACAAAAATAGTTACAAAAGAATATATAAATTTACAAAAATTCGAAAATATTTATGATGCGAATATAGATACAATGTTAAAAGAATTAGAATATCTAGAGCAAGCAGGTCCATATGCATTAAAACCAACTAATACAATTCTAATAGAGGATGATGATCATTATGTTGTTGAAGAAATTGAAGTGACTCATAAGGAACTTGTTACATTAATGGAAAAAGGTAGTGTAGAATTAAAAAATAGAACTTTAACAAAAGAAGAACTTACTTTAAATGATGTAACATATACAAATATAGAAAAAACAAAAGTAGCAGGGAAAGATGCTAGAGTTTTTGTAAAAGATTCTAATTATAATGAAGTAAATAAATGTTATTTATTCTTACATAATGGATATGTTTATACAATAGAAACTTCAGCAAGTGCAGAGTATAACGAAATTTTTGAAACACTTATAAATCAAATAAAAATAATTAAATAAGAATACAAAATATAAATTTTAATAAAGAAAAAGATATAATTTATATCTTTTTCTTTATTTTTGTTTTAAAGTGTTGTATACTATTTCCTGTATTTTCTTATTTTCTACAGGAATTTAATAATTATAATGTGGAAATTAAGTAATACTAAAAAATTGAAAGGTGGTATATCACTATGGACCAAGCAACGAACCCTTTTGATGGGCAGGAAGTCTTTTGTGAAAAAGATAAAATTCCTGAAGTGGATTCTTTTGAGAAGATTGGAAAAGCCCAGTATGCGGCAAGCTTCACTGGAACTATTGTCCAATCCACAGGTGAACTGTATGTCGGAGAAAAGCTGGTAACTGATTCTGTTCTGATGAAACCGAATTGCTGCTGTGCAATTTCTCAAAGCAACAAACGGTATCTGGCAACATTAGAAGTTCCCACTGACTATGTGGAAACCAACATTCTGCTCTTCAGAGCACTCGGATATTCTGAAAAGCAGAGCAAGACGTTACAATTTGCATTAACAGAAAGCGATTGTCTGGTGAATGCTGTTGTGACAGGTTACAAGAACAACAAGCCTCTTGAAGCTCCGGAAATTACTTTCCAACTCAAAAATGGAATGCGAATTACTCGAGAAGAAGCAATCACTGTATTTGCTGACTGGCTGAGTGACAACTCTTTTGTCAGTGACTTCTATGATGCTTTTGAGGAATTCGATACTCCAGAAAGAGCGTGGGAAGAAGCAGAGGTTTCAGAAGAAGCTAAGGCATACGCTGATATCAATGAAGTGGATCCTTGGATGCAGGTAGAAGCAGCATGCATTTATGAATGTGCCAAAGATTACATTGAGGCATATGCTCTTTATGCAAATGCAATTTATGCACTGCTTCACAAGAAGTATGATGCAGCAGGATTTATTATTGTTTGCATGAATATCAGTTGTGCTCTTGCAGACAATGGAGATATGTTCTTCGTGAATGAAATTGGAACGCCTAATACTGCGTTGTTTGCTTTGAAGGAAGAATACGAGAAAACAGGAAAACTGGAAGACTTCACCTTGGCTGCTGTTATGGAATACTATAACAGCATTGGATACGATGTTGAAAGCGAAAGCGAAGCACCTTTGCTGCCGATTGATGTTTTGGACAAAGTGTCTGATGCATATATGTATCTTGCAGAAGCTGTCTGTGATGATCTTGCTCTTGAAACTCACATGTAAGGATCTTGCAATTAGTATTTGGAGAGACCGGATTTCCGGTCTCTTTTCCATTTATAAAAATAAACGTTGCACTATAAAATTAATAATGTTATAATGTGCAAGTCACAATATAGAAGAATGAACACCCCTCTGGAGGAAATGACTTATGCAACCAGTAACAACACGAGAAATTATTCATTCTATGGGCATGTCACCAGACCCGAACTCATATTTTAGTAAGGTTGTGATGCCCTATGATTTTGATGCTGATCGACTTGCAGAAATCTATCAGAAAATCAAAGAACAAATTGGTACCAAAGAAGCAGAAGCATTTGTTTCAATGGTGAAAGCTCAACAATCATTGTCAACAAAAGAGTTCTTAAAATCGCTTTTTGATCTGGAAGAAAATAACTGGGAATTTTTAGAAGAAAAAAAATCTCCAAAATATTTCAGACGAATTTGCTTTGAAGAAGAAGATAATTATGATTATAATCAAACCATATACATTAGAGACTCATTTTTGAATAAAATCGGAAGAGCTTTTGAGGTAAGAAGGTTAAGATTTGAGGGTTATATAATGGCTCATATGAGGGATTATGATTGTGATGATGATGACGATGATGATGACGAGTATGCGGAGTATGACTAACAGTCATACTCTTTTTTTATTATAGATATTGAAAATAAAATGCTATATGATAAAATATTAATGATTTATTTTTATATAATTTAAAGTATTTTAAATTTGGAGGTATTATATGAAAAAAAGTATTATAAAAATAGGGATGTTAGTGTTAATTATAATTAATGTTTTAAGTGTATTTGGATATTGTAATATGACAGTTGAGGCGATGGAGGAATCTGAAAGGTTTTATAATGAAAATAAATATTTGTTTGAATTTTCAAGAATTTTTGTTAATATTTTTCATATAATATATTTTTTATCACTAATTGGTATTCCGATAATAATCTTAAATAAGAATCATAAATTAAAAATACTAAAAAAAGAAAATCCTGAATATATGGATAAAAAAGGAGAGAGATTCATAGATGCATTAGGGTATTCTGAAGCTGTGTTGTTTGCAACTATTTGTTGGTGTGGATTTCTTGGTTGTCTTACTGGACATGGAGCTAAATCAACATTAATTATATATTGGATTCAATTTATTTCTTTGGTAATATCAGTAGGAATTATATGGGTTATATTAAAATTTTCTCAAAGAGAAATTAAAGAAAAGGAAAGAAAACCAAGAGAAATAATAAATAAAGAAAATCCATATCAAACAATAAAATAAAAAATAGAATAAAGATTACTTAGAATAAGAGATTAATAAAAATGATTAATAAATAATAAAACAAAAAACTAAGCTATTTAAATGTAGCTTAGTTTTTTGTTTTATATTAATGAGTATAAGGTCTATCAACATGAATTATATAATAATAAATTTCTTTTTCTGGAATAAGTTCTTTCATTAAATATTCTTTTAAACTTTCAGAGGTGTGCTCTTTTTCATAAGGAACAACACAATCAAATAAAATATTTGTGTGAGTAATTCCTTCAACAACTCTGAAATCATGTATCTTTAAGTCTTTATCTAATTTATGAAGTTCTTGAATTACTTTTTCTTGTAATTTATCAACTTTAGGATCACCAACAATAATAGGATCCATATGGATTGTAAGTTCTATACCTAAATCATTTCTGAAATCTTGTTCAATATTATCCATCATATCATGAGCTTTCATAATATCCATTTTTGAATCTATTTCAACATGCACAGTAGCAAAATCATTATGAACTCCATAATTGTGTATAACTAAATCATGAATTCCTTCAACATATTCGTATTTTAAGATTTTTTCAGTTATTTCTTGAACTTGTTCTTCTGTAGGAATTATTCCAATGATTGGTTCTAAAACTTCTTTAATCATTCCAATTGAACTGTAAATAACAAATCCAGAAACTGCTAAACCTAAAAAACCGTCTATATTAATTTTAAATATTCCCATGATAATCATTGAGATAAGGATTGCTGTTGTAGAAATAATATCATTTCTTGTATCAACAGAGTTGGCTTTTAATGTATTTGAATTTATAGCTTTTGAAAAGTCTAAATAAACAAACATTTGAATACATTTTCCAATAATAGCAATTACTAAAATTAAATAAGTTATCCAATTTATAACAAGTTCTTCAGGATTAAATATTTTTACAATTGATTCCTTTGCAAAAGTTAATCCCATAATAAGCATCATAATAGCTATAACAAACCCTGCTACATATTCGTATCTAGCATAACCATAAGGATGTTCTTTATCAGGTTTTTTACTAGATAATTTAAATCCGATTATTGTAAGTAAAGATGATGCTGTATCAGCAATATTATTTGCTGCATCTGCTATAATACTAACACTATTTGAAATTAAACCAATTATAAGTTTTATAATTCCTAAAACTATATTAGTAAAGATTCCAAAGATTCCTGCAACTTTTCCATATTGATTTCTGACTTCAGGATCTGACGTGTTTTTATAGTTTTTGATAAATAATTTTTTTAACATTTTAAATACTCCTTAATATAATTATAATTTCTAAAATGAGTTTACTATAAAAAAAGCTAAAAATCAAGGAAAAAACGTTGAATAACTTAACATAATATGTTATAATATCAACAATGTTTCTGAAAAATATTATAAATAAGAGGGAAAATAATGAAAGCTAATATTAGAAATAATAGAAATGAAAATTCAGAAGATAACTTTGCAAGTTTACCTAATATAACACAAATAGCAGAAGCACATGCGATAAAAACTGAAACTACAACTGAATTAGATTCAAAAGCTATTTCAGATGCAGTCTTAAATAAAACAGTTGTAAAAGATGAAAAAAATAAAAGAATACTAGCATTAACAGATACTGGTGTTATAGAATTTGATAATAAAACAATGCTATCATTATCAATGACTGCTAGAAATATAGTTGAAAAATTCAAAGGAAGAGTAAAAAATGGAAGTGTAAATATAGGAAATGTGGTTGAAATATTAAAATATTTTGAATGTATTAATGCTGCATTTGTTGAAACTCCTGATTTTGAAAAAAGTAAAAAAGAATTGAATAGAATTTTACTTCAAATGAAATCTTCTGATAGTGAAGAAACAAGAAAGATTTTAAAACTTGGATTATTTGGATTTTTTGAAGCTTCAAAACAAAATATTATTTTCGAGAAAAGAACTTTTCAAAATATTCCATTTGCAATAAATAATGGAGTTGAAAAAGAATTTTTAAGACAAATTTATATTTCGGAATTATTTGCAGATGGTCTTGTTGATTATAGCTTTTTAGTAGAATCTGGTGTTATTTCTAATATGGAACAAGATACAATAGAAGAATTATACAGAAAAGATGGATTATTAACACCGGAAGAAATTGAAAATGCTTATTATTTATCAGATACATTTGAAAATAGAGACGAAATTTTAGAATATTATATAAAAAATGATAAAAAATATTTTATTACATTCGCAACAAGCGAAGAAGTTGCAAGATTTGTAATGGCTGGTAAAATTTCAGTAAGAGATTGTTTAAAAAAATTAAGGATAGAAGATATTAAAGATTTTTCACCAGAATTTTTAGAAGAATTTTTAAGCACGCAAAATTTTCCTAAAAATGCAGAATTTATCGAATATCGTCAAGAAAAAAATAATACAATAAGATGTTTAAGTAATAGATTTTTAAAAGCACTAGATAGAGAAAGATTTTTAAAAATAGTATTATCTGAAAAAATTCAATATCAAAAACAATTTACTTCAGAAGATTATATTTCAGAATATGGAAAATTAAGTACAGATGATATTATTAGTCTGCAAGGAGCTGGACTTATAAAACCTGAAGATGTGATAAAACTAACAAAATATAAATCTGTTCAAACACAAAATCCAGAAGAATATGAAAAAATGCTAGAAACACAATTAAGTTTTTATGATCTTGACAGATTAGAAGATTTAATAAAAACAAACAGAATTAATAAAAAATTTGTTGAACAATTTAATACATTATTAAATTCAATGATATCTGAAAAACAAAGAAGAATTTATATTGAAAAGCTTAATATAAGATTAAATGAAAAAGAAAATGCTGACGAACTTATTACTGATTTAGTTCATAATGGTTTTACATTCGGAACACAAGTTGACTATGAACTTTCACCAGATTTTGTATCTGAAATGTTTTTAGAAGATAAAATTACAGAACAAGATGTATTTATGATGTATCAAAGTGGCTGTTTAATAACATCAGCAGTAATAAGAAATTTATATTCAGACCATGAAATAATAGAATTATACGAATCAAAAAAAGTAGATTATAGAGTATTAGCACTTTTGGAAAATAGAACAGAAGTCATAAAAGAAGAATTAGCAAAAGGAAGATTATCATCAAATCAATTTATTAATTTATATGCTACAAGTAGTGGGCTTACAAATGAAGAGTTTTTAATGTTAGCTGAAGAATATGATTTTGGTGAAGAAAGATTAGTTGAATATTTACCAGATGAAGTATCAATAGAAAAAGTTGAAACATTATTTAATAATTACTATATATCTCAAGATGATTTAAGTATATTAGTAGGAAGAAATGTTATAACACAAAAACAAGCAGAAGAATTTGCTACAAAAATTGCAACACATGAACAATACGAATCAATATTTAATTTAGATAATAGATTTGTAATTTTAACAAAAGATACAGATGGACAATCAACAGGTGGTGGAGGAAATGGTGGAGTTCGTCCATCAGTTAGAAATAAATCAAAATTAAAAAATGATCCAGAATTACAAGATTTATTATTAGAACAAATTGGATTTGATTCTAGAATACTATTATTAAAAGGAGCTAATAACTCATTAGATGGTTATAGAGTTTATCCATCAGAAGAATTTGGAATAATGGTATTTTTGAAAAATGATAAACCAGGAAATGCTACATATATAATGTCTTTACAACAAGGATTATTTTTCTTAAATAAAATGACAAGAGATAATAAAAATTCAAAATCAACAACTACTGTATTAGAATCAGATGCAACAAAACAAGAATTACGTGAAACAGAGCACGTAAAAGTTAGAAATGCTGCTCCAAACTGGGGAGGAAATGTTATAACAGATATGAAAAAATTAAGTCCAAGTTTTAGAGCAAAATTAAAAGAAAAAGATGAAGTATATATGTCTAATATAGATGAACTAGTTGAAGATATTAAAAAAGATTACTTTAGAAGAAGAGATGAACAAAGATAAATAGAAAAGGAATAATATGAATAGTTTCTGTTTTAAAAAAGAAAAAGTTATTGAAATATTTGATAAAATAAAAAATGATTTAAAACAAAAAAAAGAAATTTTGAAAAAAGCATTTGATTTAGATAAAAAAGAATGGGAATATTGTCCTAAAATAGAGG
>JAZQTI010000025.1:0-20782 GCA_045630665.1 Candidatus Scatovivens sp. | reverse complement strand
AAAAAATAAAAATAATAGATATAATATTTTATATTATAAATTGGAGGTATGTAATGAAAAACAGAAGTGGTAATAAACTAATAATAGTATTCTTGATTTTTATTTTAATTGCATTAGTAGCAGGTGGAGCATACGCATACTTTATGACAGATTTATTTAAAACACCTGAACAACTATTCAAAAAATATTTAATAAATGGGGTCGCTCAAATAACACAATCAAATTTTGAACCATTTAATGAAATTTCAGAAAGATCAGAAAATGAAAATTCAGAATTTAATATGGATATAAATGTAGATTTATCTTCTATGTCTACAGCAGATTCAAAATATGATGCTAATTTGAAATTAATTTCAGATGTTAAGAATTCAAATGCATCATTAGATATAACAATAGACAAAGAAGATACTGAAATTCTAAAAGGAACACTAGCAGTAACAGATGAAACATTTGGACTTCTTGTTCCTGATATACATGAAAAATATATAGCATTAGAAAATAGAGACTTTAAGAAATTAGCTAAAACAGCAGGCTTATCAGATGAAGAAATTGAAAAAATACCGGATTCATTAGAAATATCAACACCTTTTACAGATGCTGAAATAGAAAAAATTAATGAATTAACAAAAAAATATTACGAAAACATAGCTGCACAATTAGAAGAAAATAACTATATTGCTGAAAAAAATATTAATGTAACAGTTGGAGAAGAAAATGTTGTTGCAAATAAATATACATTAAATGTTTCTTCAAAAAAATTATTTACAATTTTAACTGAAACAGTAACAGATATTTTAAACGATCCAGAAGTGTTAGCTTTACTTGAAGGAAGAATTGACGAAAAACAATTTGAAGAAATGAAAGCATCATATGAAGATGCATTAGCTGAAACAGATGTAAATGATATAGAAGACAAAACAATTGAAATTGCTGTTTATGCCCAAAAAGGAAAAACAGTAAAAACAGAATTAAAAGTTGAAGAATCAACAATATCTTATTATATTAAAAATACTGAAACAGATTCACAAATAGTTTTTACAGTACTTGAACCACAAACAGAAACAAACAAAGTTGAATCAATTACTACAGTAATACTTGCAAACACATATTCAAATGGAAATGGTGAACTATCATATGAATTAAAAAATGAATATAATCAAGATCATGTAAAAGAATTATCTGATTCAAGTGAGTCAAGTTATTTTTCTTCTGATTACTATTCTGAAGTGTATGCAAATCAATATGCAAAATATACACTAAAAACTAAGAAAACAAATGATAATTTATATAAAATAAACATTTCTTTAGATGGTGAGCAATTCGAAGAAATTAATGATATGTTAAAATTAAGTTTTTCATATGAATTTGGAGATATGGAAGCTGCAACAATAACAGATAAAAATTCAATTATTGTAAATGACTATTCTATGACTGATTTCCAAAACTTATTTACAGAAATAACAGCTAATATTACAAAAACAGCTACAGAAAATCCAGATTCTTTAATTGGAATGATTTTTGTTTCAACGATGACTCCAAATGAAGATGCTTATTCACCTTCATATGATGATTATTATAATAATTATGAAGATTCAGACACAACATTTGAAGAACCTGAAATTTATGATCCAATAACAGATGTTGAAGAAGAACCAATAGTTGAAGAAAATCCAGATGAAGATATGGTTTATGTTGATATAGAAGCATTAAGAGACAATGTAAGAATAGCTGTAACAGATGGTTTAAATGATTCTTTAAATAAATATAAAGAAGAACTTTTAAATAATCCAGAAGCTAATTTGGGAGATTTTTTAACAGTAGAAAACTTACAAGCATATTGTGGTCCTGTATATAAATTTGAATTAATAGATGGAACAACACTTAAAGCTGTAATAAATCTAGGTTCTGTTGAATATATATATTATGCATTAATGAATATAGATGGAACAAATTTAGTTGTAACAGAAGTAGAAGTTCTTACAGAAACAGAATATAACAATAGATAATATTATACAAATATGCAAAGGATGGTTTTCGAAAGGGAGCCATCCTTTTTTTAAAAAGAGGTAATATGAATAAAATAACAGAAAAATTAATAGAATTACAAGATGAAAAGTATCGAGAATTTAATAAAAAATTATGCCCAGACACAAAATTAGAATTTTTAGGAATTAGAGTTCCTGTTTTAAGAAAACTTGCAAAAGAAATCACAAAAAATAAAAATGAAGAATGGAAAAAGTTTTTAAATATAGATGTAAAATTTTTTGAAGAAAGACTTTTACAAGGATTAATTATAGGGTATGCCGACATGAGTCTAGAAGAAAAGCTAGAATATATTGAAAAATATGTTCCTAATGTAGATAGTTGGGCTTTAACAGATAGTTTTATTCCTACATTAAAAATAAGAAAAAATGATTTAGAGAAATACTGGAAATTTATATGTGGTTATATAAATTCAGAAAAAGAATTTGAAATTAGATTTGTTGTAGTTTCAATGCTAGATTATTTTATAATAGATGAATATGTTGATAAAGTAATTGATATATTAAATAATATAACTCATGATGGATACTATGTAAAAATGGCTGTTGCTTGGACTATTGCAGAAATCGGAATAAAATATAATAATAAAGCAATGTTCTTTTTACAAAACGAAAATAATTTAGATAAATTTACATATAACAAATCACTTCAAAAAATGATTGAATCTTTTAGAATAGATACTAAGCAAAAAGATTTATTAAGAAAAATGAAAAGAAGGTGAGCAAATGATTCATAATTTAGAAATGTATATTTTACTTTTCTTTACATATGCTTTTGCAGGTTGGTTTATGGAATCTGTTTTAGGAATATTTAATGTAAAGAAATTTGTAAATAGAGGTTTTTTGATAGGACCATATTGTCCGGTATATGGTGTTGGTGTAGTTTTAATAACAATATTATTAAAAAAATATATAACTGATATACCGTTATTATTTGTGATGTCTATTTTAATTTGTGGTATATTAGAATATTTTACTGGATATGTTATGGAAAAGCTTTTTAATGCACGTTGGTGGGACTATAGAAATAATAGATTTAATATAAATGGTAGGGTATGTTTAGAGACTCTTTTACCTTTTGGAATTGCTGCTACAATAATAATATCTAAATTAAATCCACTTTTAATAAATTTGTATAATAAAATTCCTGAAATGATACTTCATATAATTACTCTTATTATGAGTGTTTTGTTTATTATAGATTTTATAATTTCTTTTAAAATTATTTTGAGTTTTAAAGGAGAAATAAGAAAACAAAAAGATAATACAGAAGAAATAAGTGAAAAAGTAAGAGAAAAAACAGAAGAGTTAAGTGAATTTGTAAAAGATAAAGCAGAAGATGTATGGATGCAAACAGAGTCTGATATTAGGTATTATGGGAGAAAATATAAACTAAAGTTTTTAAGGAAATCAAGATACACTAGGAATAGAATATCTGAAACAATGCCAGATTCATTAGAAAAACTTGCAATACAATTAAATGAAAGAAGGATTCAAATAGAAAACAGATTAAAAGATGAAAAACAAAAAATTGATAAACAGCTAAAATCAAAGAAAGAAGAATTTGAATTAAAACAAAAAGATAGAATTGATCATACTAAACAAGTTGTAGAAAAATTTAAAGAAAAATCAATTTTGAAAAACAGATTAATGGAAGCATTTCCAAAATTAGAAATAAAAGACAAACATAAAAAATAGTTTATTAAGTTGAAAAAATATATAGTTTATGTTATTATAAATAACAGTTTTGAAATTAAGGAGAATATTTATGGAAAATATAACTGATGAAAAATATATAGGGTTAATTTGTAATGGGGAATTTAATGCAATTCCTGATTTTAAAATAGGAGAATTATTTGAATCATTTTTTGATAATATAAATTATAATGTTATTAAAGAAGACAAAGTTTTTGTTGATTTTACAGGAGAAGCATTTTGTGACGGTGAACCATGTACAATATTAATAAGATTCGAAATTGATAGCAATGTAGAAGAATTTGAAATTGTTACTGTAAAAGTAAATAATGAAGAACTAAACGAAACTGAAGTTTTAGATTTATTAGAAGATATTGCATATGTTGGTGGAGCAGCAATGGAAAATGACTATTGCAGTAGCTGTTGCTCAGAAGATTGTTCTCATTGTGGTTATACAGAAGAAGATGAATTTGACGATGAAGAAGAATCTGATGATAACGATGAATATGATGATTATGACGAAGAAGATGAAAATCCAGAAGATGATGATGAAGAATAAAACAAAAAGAAAAGAAGTATATTTTAATGATATACTTCTTTTTATATATTAAAGAATAGCACATAAAATAATAAAAAATAATATTATATATAAAAGGAGGAAGGAAAATATGTTTTGTAAATTTAAAAAAATCATAGCTGGAATATTGATGGGATTTGGCATAGGAGTTTTACTAGTATTATTTCTTCCTCCAGTTGCCTGGATTTGCATAATGGGGATTGGAACTATTTTAGGAGGCATTAAATATTTACTAGGTAAATAGGAGGAAAAATATGACTATAGTAGTAAAGAAAGTACCAAAATTTTTTAGAGGAATAGTAAAGTTTGTTTTTGGAATAAAATCTACATAAAGATTTTTAAAGACAAAATAAAAGTAGTTTAAGAAAATCTTAAACTACTTTTATTTATATATTTCTAAAATTATTAAACAGCTCTTTCAACTTTTCCAGCACGTAAACATTTAGAACATACAGAAACTCTTTTAACTTCTCCATTAACAAGAGCTTTTACAGTTCTTAAATTTGGTTTAACTGTTCTAGTTGTTCTTTTACTGATATGAGAACGTGTAATACTAAGTTGTTTACCAAAGCTTGTTTCTTTTCCACAAAATGCGCATTTTGCCATAGTCTTTAGCACCTCCATTTAAATTAATAAACTGACTATTTAATAGTCTAACATAATTTTTTTAAAAAAACAAGTAATTTTTGAAAAAAATTAAATAATTGTGCTTTTTTTAATTGCAAAAACATTATATCACAGAAATAGAGCAGATTCAAACAAAATTTAATTAAATATGCAGTAATATAAGTAAAATATTAAATGTAATAAATAAAAGTTTACATAAGTTGAAAAAGAATTGTTGACTTTTGCCAAAAATATAGTATAATATTATGTGTAGTATAATAAATGGAGGGGAAGAAGTATTATGCTAGCTAAATTATGGAAAAAAGTTCTACTTGCTGTTTGTATAATAGCATGTATATTTAATATAATGTCAAAATTGGTAAATCGTCATTCTTTAAAAGAAAATTTAGAGAGTGCAAATGATGGTGAAACTGTATTTAGTATTTTTCAAAAAGAAGAAGTTGTTTCAGGCGAAAGCGAAGAAATAATTGAAGGCGTTGTAAATCCAGCACCAGAACAAAATGTGGTAGAAGAAAATACTGTTGTTGAAAATGAAAGTGTTGTTGTAGAAAACACTACCGAAAATGCAGGAATAACAGAAACTCCTGTAGAAGAAAATACAACAGAACCTACTGAAGAAGTTACTGAAGAAACACCAGAAGAAGATAGAACATTTAAATTTTCAGATTTCGTAATAATGTTTTAAAAAAGTACTTGAAATTGAAAATTAAATATGTTATTATATATGAGATTGTTTTAAAAATGTAAGAAAGAGGTGAATTGCATGAAAGCAGAAATACAACCAAAATATTCAGCTTCTAAAATCATATGTGCTTGTGGAAACGTATTAGAAACAAATTCAACAAAATCAGAAATTAAAGTTGATGTTTGCTCTAAATGTCATCCATTTTGGACAGGAAGCTTAAAACAAAACACTACAGGTGGTAGAGCAGATAAATTTAAAAAGAAATATGGTATGGCTTAGAATTAAAAGTTATATATAAAATAAATTTATTGCGCAATAAAAAATCTAGCGAAAGCTAGATTTTTTTATTTTCTTTAAAATCAAAATTATTGACTTAAAATAATAATTAATATACAATTATTTTGTATTAATAAAAGTCTAAATAATAAGGAGACAAACTATGGTTTTTAAAGAATTCGAAGGTTTTAAAAGATTAAAAAATGAAAAAAAATTAGATATCGATTCAGTATATTTACTATTAGAAAAATATCAAAACGATATGGGGAAAATGAAGTTTGAAACTGAAGGCGAGAATAAAGTAATTATAATAGATGTTGATGGAAAATATAATGCAAAAATAAGACTATCACCAGAGAGTATTGTAATTGAAAGAGTTTTAGAAGACGGAGCAACTCCAGCCGAAGAACCAACTCCTGAAAAAGGCAAAGAACTAGACATGGCAAAAGCTGATAGAATGATAGACCAAATATATGATTTATTAAATGATTATATGGATGATGAAAAAATAACAGAACATATAACATCTTCAAAAATTACTTTAAGGATGAAAGAATCAGAAGAAAAAGGAATTTTTTCAAGAGGTAGTACTTTTGAAATTAGAGATAATAAAAATAAGTTATTATATGAAGTTTATCATAAAAAATTTAATAGATTATTTTCAATTAAAAGTCTAGAATGCCATATGGAAGTAACTAGTATGAATTATGCTAATATGCATTTAGATATATTAGAAATTCAAGAAAAACCATTTAATGTAACTAAAATGAAAAAAGATGCAAAATCAACAAAATTAAAATTTATTTCTGAAGGAATTGGCAAAAAAATTACAATAACAGCAGACTATACAGATAATCATTATCTAATAGAATTAAGTGGTGTGGTAATTGGAGCAGTAGATTGTTTAGATCCGCTTACAAAAAAAGATTATAGTATAGAAGTTAACAATTTAAGGGAAATGAATTTTGTTGTTACTGCAGCTGTATTAATAGATACATACTTAAGACATGATTTGAAATAGTAATAATAACACTACTATATTTGATTTTATAAAATATAGTAGTTTTTATTTTATCTTAATAATCCAGACCATTTATTTATAAGCAAGGTAAATGTATTTAAAAAACCTATTTTATCTACATTATTTTCTGAAATAAGATTAACAGAATTAATTATTTTACCATCTAAATAATATTCGACACTACCAAGAATATCACCAGATTTTATTGGAGCATTAAGATTTTCATTTAAAATTACTTTTTCTTCAATGTTTGATGTTGTTGATTTTTTTAAAACAGCGCCAATATCCTTTTCAAAAATTAAATTAACATATTTTTCAGTTCCTTTATTAATAGGAAGCTTTTGAGAAAATGAATTTTTTAATGCGAGTTCTTTATAGTAATATGTATTAAAACCATAGTCTAGTAATAACTTAGCTTCTGAAAATCTAATTTGAGGAGTAGGAGCTCTTAACACAACTGCAATTAAAGATAAATCATTACGAGTAGCACTTGCAGATAAATTATATAATGCAAGAGAAGTAGAACCGGTTTTTAAACCAGTAGCTCCATCATATGTCCTTATTAGACGATTAGTATTTACAAGCTCGGATTTCCCTTCTCTTAGAGAATCCATCCATATAGTTGTGTAATTTGTAATTTGAGGATATTTTATAAGTAATTCGCGAGACATTAATGCTATATCATAACTAGTTGTAAAATGACCATCTTCATCAATTCCATGACAATTCTTAAAACAAGTATTTTTCATACCTAATTCTTGAGCTTTATTATTCATATTATTTACGAATAATTCTTCACTTCCAGCAAGGAACTCAGCCATTGCAACAGTGCAATCATTAGCACTTACAACACAGATTGCTTTTAGCATTTCTTCAACAGTAAGAGATTCATTTGGATCTAGCCAAATTTGAGAACCACCCATAGAAGACGCATTATTACTACAAGGAACTGGTGTGTCTAAAGATATTTGACCATTTTCGATTGCTTCCATAATTAACAATAAAGACATTATTTTTGTTACACTAGCTGGTCGT
Organism: Candidatus Scatovivens sp.; assembly: GCA_045630665.1. Taxonomy (GTDB): domain Bacteria; phylum Bacillota; class Clostridia; order TANB77; family CAG-508; genus Scatovivens. The sequence goes on along the minus strand of JAZQTI010000025.1, from coordinate 12,824 downwards.
AGTTTTTCATGAGGATTTTTTTCAAAAAGTATTTGCCCTGTAGATTGTTCTATTAATATAGCACTTTCCGATTCAAGATTTAAAAAATTATTGTCGCTTGAATTTACCTGAATAAAATTATTATCTTCCCAAATTGGAAAAGATGATATAAAACCTAATGAATGAGAATTGGAAATTATTACAAATAATATAAAAAAGTAAGAAATTTTTCTTTTCATGATGACCTCCGAAACATATCTTACTTGAATTTATGCGATATTTTTAAAAATATGAAATAAATCTCTTGTAAAGTGAAAAATATTTGTATATAATATTTGCGGATTGTGAATAAATGTAAAATACATTTATAGGAGGTATATAAATATGGAATCAAAAGTAAAAAAAGTGGCGATTTTAACTAATGGTGGAGATGCTCCAGGATTAAATGCGGTAATAAGAGCAATAGTAAAAACAGCTAGAACATATGGCGTTGAATGCTATGGCTTTATAGAAGGGTATAAAGGTTTATTACACAATAACTATGTAAAATTAGATTTACAAGGAAATGCATCTGGATTATTAACAAAAGGTGGTACAATAATAGGAACTTCAAATGCAACAAATGTATTTAATTACAAAGTTGTAAATGAAGATGGAAGCGTAGAATATAAAGATTTATCAGATAAATGTGTTGAAAATATAAAAAATGCAGGATTTGATTGTATTTTCACTTTAGGTGGAGATGGAACACAAAAATCAAGTAGAGATTTCTCTTTAAAAGGAGTAAATTGTATAGGTGTTCCAAAAACAATAGATAATGATGTTGCATCAACAGATATGACATTTGGATACAATACAGCAGTTTCTGTTGCAACAGAAGCTCTAGACAGACTTCATACAACAGCAGAAGCTCATCATAGAATAATGGTATTAGAAGTAATGGGAAGATATGCAGGATGGTTAGCGCTTGAATCTGCTATAGCTGGTGGAGCTGACGTAGCTTTAATCCCAGAAATTCCATATGATATTGAAAAAGTAGTAGCAAAAGTTAATGAAAGAAGAGCTAGAGGAAAAGAATTTACAATAGTAGTTACTTCTGAAGGTGCTATGCCAAAAGATGGAACACTTACAATTAAGAAAACATTAAACGATGGTGCTGGTCTTGATAATATAAGACTTGGTGGAGTTGGAGAAAAATTAGCTAATGAATTGGAAGAATTAACAGGAATGGCAGCAAGAAATACAACATTAGGATATGTACAAAGAGGTGGTTCTCCATCAGCATTTGATAGAATACTTTCTACAAAATATGGATGTAAAGCAATGGAACTTGCAATGCAAGGAATATTTAATGTTTTAGTAACATATAAAAACGGAAAAATGGATTACGTTACATTAGAAGAAGTTGTTGGAAATAATAAAGTTGTTGGAGCAGCTTCAGGTAATACAAAAGAAAGTAATATCAGAAAAATTAAAATGGATGATGATTTAATTAGAATTGCTAGAGACTTAGGAATGTGTTTAGGAGACTAATTATAAAGCTAAAATAAAAGTAGGTAATATTAATATTACCTACTTATTTTTTGCTCAAAAAAGTAAAAATTGAAATATTATGTAAAATATGGTATAATAATAAGTGAATTGTTTTGCAAAATTCCTGATTTAAATTGAGATAGGAAAAGATTTGAAAGGAGTTCTTTTCATAATCGTGGAATTTGCGAACATATCATCATTAATCTGTTAGCAACAACGACCGAAAAAGAGAAAGGGAAGTAATCATGAGTAAGTTTTTTCGAATCATCGTGCTGGTACTGGTTTTTGCTGTTTCTATGTCGACTGCTGTAAGTGCCGAAAATGGTTCGGATAATGTTACCACCAATGTAACTACTGTTAACTCTACGACCGAGAGCACTCATGAAGAGTATGTACTTAACCAGATCCCTGAAAATGTAAATGCAATTCAGGAGTATCGCAATCGTGTAAGACAAGGTTTTTCCAGAATGGCAAAAGTTAACTATTTCATGACTGCTGAGGAAGCGAATTTCCTCGAGTCTTTGGGATATGATGTGCTTGATTCTGGTTGTATGGTAAAAAAATATGATGATAGGTATGGAAACCTGTTTACATATTACTATCCTGTAGTTTTTGAAGGTCCCAATGGAATTGAACTTTGGCATATCACTAAAGATGGAAATCTCAGAAGCACTGCCATTGTAGGTAAAACCCGTAGTGGTCGTACAAGCCAGGATTATGGCGATGTGCATTTTGAACAGAAAAGAGAAGAGATTATTCTCAACTCTAACAGTTTCTTTGGTGTATTGTACAATTCTCTTACTGGACGAGTTTCTGTGTGGGAATTTGGAACTCTCATCGGTGAACACTTTGTTCCTGAGCACTCCATCTATGCTGGCTTGTCTCAGAATGAAGGGTACATTTTCAGAAAAGGCAATGACGTGTATGCTGTTCGAGATTATGGTAGTTACTTTGAAATAAAGGAAGTTTGTGTAATTGCTCATAATGTTGAATTTGTAATCGCAACTGATTACGAAGCAGATGGATCTGATGAATGGTCGCAGCCGCTTTTCCTCATGACTGATGGTACTGTGATGTTTTACTGTACTTGGTATTCCGAAGAAGGGACTGCGGTAGATGATGAATCAAATCTGATTCAAGTACGTTTTGAAAGAGGATTCAATCTCTAATTCTAGCAAAGCATCGAAAAGGATCACAATCAAGTGATCCTTTTCAACTTTTTCTGCAAAATACTTGCATTTTAAATTATTTGTGATATAATATAAAAGCTATTTGTGAAAATAGAAAGAAAATGGAGGAAGTAAAATGAGTGTAAAAGTTTCAAATACAGAAAACAAAAATGAAGTAAAATTAGAATTTACAGTAGAAGCAAAAATTTTTGACGAAGGAATAAAAACAGTATTTAACAAAAATGCTAAATACTTTAATATACCAGGTTTTAGAAAAGGTAAAGCTCCAATGAATATTGTTGAAAAATATTATGGAAGCGAAATCTTTTATGAAGATACTTTTAACGAAATAGTTCCTGCTATATATGATGAAGCAGTTAAAGAACAAAAATTAGAAGTTGTTAGTAAACCTGAAATAGATATAGTTCAAATTGGAAAAGGAAAAGATTTAATATTTACAGCTATAGTTAGTACAAAACCTGAAGTTAAATTAGGTAAATATAAAGGAATTTCTTTAGAAAAAACAGAATATAAAGTAGAAGAAAAAGATATTGAAGAAGAATTAAATAAAATGGCTGAACGTAACAGTAGAATGGTTTCTGTTACAGATAGAGCAGTAAAAAAAGGTGATGTTGCAGTTATCGATTTTGTTGGAACAGTTGACGGAGTTGAATTCGAAGGTGGAAAAGCTGAAAATCACGAATTAGAATTAGGAAGCAACACATTTATACCAGGATTTGAAGATCAAGTTGCTGGAATGAAATTAGAAGAAGTAAAAGATGTAAATGTTAAATTCCCAGAAGAATATTTTTCTAAAGAATTAGCAGGAAAAGATGCTACATTTAAAGTAACATTACATGAAATCAAAATGAAAAAATTACCAAAAATAGATGATGAATTTGCTAAAGATGTTAGCGAATTTGATACATTAAATGACTTAAAAGCAGACTTAAAAGCTAAGAAAGAAAAACAAAATGAAGAAAATTCAAAAGCAGAATTAGAAGAAAAGGCAATTAGAGCAGTTGCAGAAGCATCAGAAGTTGAAATTCCAAACGGAATGGTTGAAGTTGAATTAGAAAACATGGCTCAAGACATGGACAGAAGATTATCTTACCAAGGATTTAGTTTAGAGCAATATCTAAAAATGTTAGGAAAAACAATGGCTGATTTCAAAAACGAAAATGAAGCTGCAGCTAAAGAATCAATAAAATTAAGACTAGTTTTAGAAGCTGTTTGCAAAGATGCAAAAGTTGAAGCTCCTGAAAAAGAAGTTAATGAAAAAATTGCTGATTTAGCAAAAGCATATGGAAGAAAAGAAGAAGAATTAAAACAAAACGAAGAATTTGTTAAAAATATCGAAGAAAGTATTAAATCAGAAAAAGCTATAGCATTAATTATTGAAAATGCTAAAGTTAAAACAGTTGAACCAAAAGCTGCTGAAGAGAAAAAAACAGCTAAAAAATCAACAAAAACTGAAGAAACAAAAACAACAAAAAAATCTTCTAAAAAATCAGAATAATAAATAAGAAGAACTCTACAAAAAGTAGAGTTCTTTTTTATTCTTGAAATGTAACAAAAATATTACAAATGTAATTAAAATGTAAATAATAAAACCGTAATATTAATTTACATTTAAAGAATAAAAATATATAATAAATATGATAATTATATTTATGAAAAGGGATAAAAGATATGAAAAAACTAAAGAGATTGATTTGTATTATTATTTTAGGAATGATTATCATTTCTTCAGGTCAAGTATTTGCAAATACTGGATTAAATGCTTATCTAGGAGAAATGGAAATTTCAGAGGATTATGAGAACTGGGAAAAATTATCTGAAGAAGATAAAAAGAATGTATTACCTCCTAGATCATATGAAATAAGAGGAACTTCAGTTACATATAACAATCCTATAAAAATAGCTAATACAGTAGGAAGTGCAACATTATCAAAATATACATTACAAGATTATATACCAGAAAATCTTGTGATAAAAAATCAAGAGGAAACAGCTTCTTGCTGGGCATTTGCTTCATTGGCAATGTTAGAATCAAATATAGCATTAAGTGATTACTATAATAAAAAATCTCCTGTTGAATACGATTTTTCTGAAAGACATATGGTATATGCAACAACAAGAGAATTTAAAGATGGTGAAATTAACTTATTTGGTTTAAATAGATTAGCTTCAGAAGGAGCAAATTACTATATTTCAAGAACATATTTAACAAATGGTATGGGACCAATTGCAGAAAAAGATATGCCTTTTGAAAATAATCAAGATTTAATTGCATTATCAGAAATTCAAGGAAAAAAAGTTATTGCTAGACTATATGACACTATAGAGTTCCCAACTCTTGAAGAAGGAGCAAATACAGATGCATTAATCAAAGATATGAAAAACCATATAACGAAAAATGGTGGTATAGAAGCAGGAATATTTGGAGCAGATTTAGAAACAAATTATTATAACCCATTAACAGGTGCTATATATACAGATGATGCCAAAAAAGCTCCTGCAAATCATGACGTTGTAATAATAGGATGGGACGATGATTATGCAATAGAAAACTTTAATGAAGAATGTAGACCTCAAAATAAAGGTGCTTGGATTGTAAAAAATTCATGGGGAACAGAAGCTCAAGTAACAGGATTAAAAGAGTTAAAAGAACAAATATTTAAACAATATAATGATAAATGTCTTGAAAATGGATGGGAATCAGCAGAAGAGATTCCAAATGCATTTTTAGAAGCCGCATATAAAGATACAGAATACTTTGTAAAAGGCGATTACCTATATATGAAAATAGGAATTGATGGCTTTATGTATGTTTCTTATGAAGATGCTAATATATATTACATGTTAACAGGTGTTGAAAAAGCAGCAACAGATGGATTAGATTATCATAAACTATATCAATATGATGAACAAGGAGCAGGATTTGGATTATCATTAAAATCTTCAAACGTATATCTTGCAAATACTTTCAAAAGAGATAATACAAAAAAAGAATATTTATCAGAAGTAGCAATTGCTGTTGCAGAAGCAACAACTTGTAAAGTATATGTAAATCCTAACGGACCAAGTAAAAATTATGATGATTTAGTTTTAGTAGATTTAGTTGAAGGTAAATCAGAATCTATATCAGCTGGATATCATACGTTAGAATTTTTAAATCCAATAGAATTAACTTCAGATCATTTTACAGTAGTTGTAGAATTAGAAGGAAAAACTCCAGACCAATATTTAATTCTATTAGAATGTAATAAAGCAAATTCAGAATGGGCATATACAAAAGTAGAAGATAATATGTGTTTCTGGTCAGTAGGAGACTTCTTTAAAAAAAGTGAATGGGGATCATTATCTACATTAACAGAAGAATCAGGTGGTTCTTTATATGATGGAGATACAACAATAAAAGCATTTACAGTATCTGAATTAAAAACACCAGTTGTAGAAAAAATTGAAATCACAACACCACCAACAAAAACAGAATATGAAGAAGGACAAGATTTCGATAAAACTGGAATGGTTGTTACAGCAACATATAATGATAAAACAACAGCCGAAATTAAAGATTACACAATACAAAATGGAACAAAATTAAAACTAGATCAAGAAACAGTAATTATAGAATATAAAGGCCTTGTGGCTACTCAAAAAATAACAGTAAAAGAAAAAACAACAAATAATGATGATGACGATGATAAAAAAGTAACAGCAGAATCAACAGACTTTACAAATGCAAAAGCGACTGCAAAAAATATTAAAACTTATTATTTTACAAAAGGAACTAATAAAGATTATATAACAATGAATATAGAATTAAGTAAAATAACAAGAAAAAATAACGATACTTATGAATATTATTATTATTTATCTTCAAATCCATCAAAAACAGATATTAAAGATTGGATAAAAGTAACAAATAAACAAGATTCACTTACAAAATTAGATATTGCAGTAAATACAAAAGATATTAAAAATTATGAAGAAGTGTTAAAAGCAAATACTCTATATTTATATGTAAAAGAAGTTGTAAAAAAAGGTGATAGTGAAAAAATAGTTGTATCAAAAGCAATTGTTTTAGAGAAAAGTGGAGAAGTTGAAGTATATAAAGACAATGTAAAACAAACAGCAAACAACAATAACAACAATAACAACAATAATAACAACAATAATAATAATAACAATAATAACAACAACAATAATAATAACAATAATAACCAACCACCAAAAGACACAACAACTTCACCAACAATTTTACCTGCTGCAGGATTAAAATTAGGAATCTTACTAATAATTATAGCAGTAGCAGTATTTGGAATAATAAAATTAATTCAATATAAAAGAATTGGATTCTAATTAATAAGAAAAGCATATTAGTTAAAATTAAAACTAATATGCTTTATTTTTTTTTGAAAAAAATGTCAAATTTTGCAATATAAAATCATACATTTTTATAATAAATGTATTGAAAAAAAATTGCTTTTAGTATATAGTTAAAAAATGATAGAAGAACAATTTTTTGTTTTTTATCAAAATAAAAATAATTACAAGTATTTTATAATTAGATATTATAAGATGCAAAAGATAAAATAGAAAAGGAGAATTAAAATGATTGATAATAGTTTAATACCTTATGTAGTTGAACAAACAAGTAGAGGAGAAAGATCATATGATATTTTCTCAAGATTATTAAAAGATAGAATAATATTTTTATCAGAGGATGTAAATCATGTAACAGCAAGTTTAGTTGTTGCACAACTTCTATTCTTAGAATCAGAGGATCCAGATAAAGAAATTTGTTTATATATAAATAGCCCAGGAGGTTCTATTACAGATGGAATGGCAATTGTAGATACAATAAATTACATTAAATGCCCTGTTTCTACAATATGTGTGGGTATGGCTGCTAGTATGGGAGCTGTACTTTTAGCATGTGGTGAAAAAGGAAAAAGATATGCAACACCAAATGCAGAAGTAATGATTCACCAACCATTAATCGGTGGTGGTGGACTTTCTGGTCAAACAACAGAAATAAAAATTCATGCTGATCATATGGTTAGAACAAGAGATAAATTAAATAAATTATTAAGTGAAAAAACAGGTCAAGATTTAGCTACTATTGAAAGAGATACAGAAAGAGATAACTATATGACTGCTGAACAAGCTTTAGCATATGGTTTAATTGATGGAATATTAGATAAAAGAAATTAATAAATATAAAGTAATTGATTTAGATAATTAACCATATTTTAATTATCTAAATCAATAGTCTATAGGAGACAAAAAACCTAAATAAACAAAAAGGAAAGCATATATGTCTAAAAATCAAGAAAGAATTGTAAAATGCTCTTTTTGTGGAAAACCACAAGAAGTTGTTAAAAAAATAATTGCAGGGCCTGGTGTATATATATGTGATGAATGTATAGCACTTTGCCAAGATATTATAGAAGAAGAAATTTATGAACCAGAGGAAACAGTAGAACAAGTTGATGTACTTGTACCGTCTGAAATTAAAAGAGTACTAGATGATTATGTAATTGGGCAAGAAGAAGCAAAAAAAACTTTATCTGTTGCAGTTTATAATCATTATAAAAGAATTAATAATACAGCTATATTAGATGATATAGAAATTCAAAAAAGTAATATTTTATTATTAGGACCTACTGGATGTGGAAAAACATTACTTGCACAAACTCTTGCTAAAATTTTAGATGTACCTTTTGCAATTGCAGATGCTACTACTCTTACAGAAGCTGGATATGTTGGTGAAGACGTAGAAAATATTTTGCTAAAATTAATTCAAGCGGCTGATTATGATGTAGAAAAAGCACAAAAAGGAATAATTTATATAGATGAGATTGATAAAATAACAAGAAAATCAGAAAATCCTTCTATAACAAGAGATGTAAGTGGGGAAGGTGTACAACAAGCTTTATTAAAAATTGTTGAAGGAACAACCGCTTCAGTACCTCCACAAGGTGGAAGAAAGCATCCACATCAAGAATTTATTCAAATTGACACTTCCAATATATTATTTATATGCGGAGGAGCTTTTGAAGGTTTAGAGAATATAATAAAAGATAGAGTTGGAAAAAAATCAATAGGATTTGGAGCTCAAATTGAAAGTAAAAAAGACATAAATAAAACAGAAATATTTAAACAATTATTACCTCAAGATTTACTAAAATTTGGATTAATACCAGAATTTGTTGGAAGACTTCCAATTGTCGCAACTTTAGAAGGTCTAACAAAAGAAGCTTTAATAGATATAGTAACAAAACCAAAAAATGCATTAGTAAAACAATACAAAAAATTAGTTGAATTAGATGGAGTTGAATTAGAATTTAATCAAGATGCTTTAGAAGCAATAGTTGAAAAAGCTATTGAAAGAAATACAGGAGCAAGAGGATTACGTTCTATAATTGAAGAAATAATGAGAGACATTATGTATGATATCCCATCAAATGAAAAAATTGTAAAATGCATTATAACAAAAGAAACTGTATTAAATAAAGCTCAACCTGAAATTGTTTTAGATGAAAATAAAAAAAGAGAAACACCTAAAACAAAGAAAAAAATAAAAACAGCAAAAAAAGAAGAAACTGCATAAATAAAAGGCTCCTACAAAGGAGCTTTTTTATTTATAATCATACCTTATACCGATATTAAAAGGCAATAAAAGAAACACCAATAAAACACAAAATAGACATAAAACATAGATATAATAATTAAACATTCAAAAATGAAAGGACTGAAGAAAATGAAGTATTTGGAGAAAATCAATACTCGGTTTTCGGACATTAAACTTCCCGCATGGCTTGATAAAGCTAACAGAAAAATGAGAGAGGTGGTGAACGAAGCTAAGCATTGGCTCCATAGTTGGCTCCAGAGTTCGAAACGTTATTGTCGCTGGAAAAAAAGGCAGCTTAAAATGAAGTGGATTCGTAGAAGAATAGCCTACGAAAGAGAAAAGGGACTTTCTATTCGCTGTGAATGGTGCCCAGAAAATATTTTATGCTCCGCATATATGAATCACACTCCCAAAAAAGGAGAAATTCCTAGATGTGATAGTGTATATACCAGTGGCAGATAACTAAAAAGTATGGAAGACGAGTAGTATGCATATGATAAAGCAGAACCTCTCTTCCATTTTTTTATGAAAATATTGAAAAAAACACACAATGAACACAATTTTATGGTATAATATTATGGTATTCACAAATGGAAAGGACTGAAATTATGGAACGCATTAAATTTAAAATCCATCAGTTGAAGCAAAAGCATCGGGAATTCTGGAAATCTGTAAAAACCAACATCCAGAATAAGTGTATCATGATCAAGAAGAAGATTCGAAAAATGGTGCACGATTATGAAAGGAAGCATGGTTATGCAGAACGCTGTGAATGGTGTTCCGAAAATGTTTTGTGCACTCAGTATCAAGAGATGCCCCAAAAAAGACATTTTTGGGAAATCCAAAGATGTGAAGAACATGTCAGCACCAGATAATTCTCGATAAACGGGAGGTTAGCTTGCAAATATCTAAAGCAAGCACCTTCCGTTATTTATTTTTTAGAAGATTTTTTATATCTTCTGGCAAATCTATTTCAAGAGTTATATATTCTTTAGTAATTGGATGTATAAAACATACTCTAAAAGCGTGCAGAGCATGTCTATTTATTAATTCTGATGCTGATCCATATAAAGTGTCACCTAAAATTGGAAAACCGATATATTTTGAATGTAATCGTATTTGATGAGTTCTACCAGTTTCTAATATAAATTTTACCAAAGAATAATTTTGAGAATTGATGGCAAAAGTTTTCTGAAGTTCAAAATGTGTTATTGCTATATCTCCAGAAGAATTTATTTCTCTTTCTATAATAGAATTTTCTTTTCTTGAAATAGGAGCATTGATAATTCCATTTTTTTTGTTTAAAATTCCTGATAAAATTGCTAAATATTCCTTTTTGAAAATATTTTTTTTCATTTGTTTAACTAAAGATTCCTGAATGTATTCATTTTTGGCAAAAAGAACAATTCCAGAAGTATCTTTATCTAATCTATTAATAGGTCTTATTTTTTTATTTAAATTTATTAAATTGAAATAATATTTTATTCCATTTGATAAACTGTCTTCATAATGTGAAATAGAAGGGTGTACAGGAATTCCAGCTGGTTTATTTACAATTAACAAAAAGTTATCTTCAAAAATGATATCCAAATTCATTTTTGTTGGAACAATATTTTCTGAAGTTTCTTCAAAATCTAAATTTACAGATACAATATCATTATTTTTTAAAATAGCATCAACATATGTGGGATTGCCATTTAAGAAAATTTTTTGTTGCTTCTTTAGTTTTATCAAAAGACGGTCAGAAATTTCCCAATATTCTTTTAAAACTTCTTTTACATTATAATATTTATTTTCAGTAATTTTTAATTCTAATTTCATATAAATTCCTATCTAAATAATTGATTTATATATATTATCACAAAAGTGCTTTTTTATCAATTGATAGATAAATCAAGCTTTGTAAAAAATAGTGCGAAATTGACATAAAATTCCTAAGGTGATATAATTAATGTATTAACTTATATCCCACCGATAGGTGTTTTTCATATAGAACTCGTAGTCACAAACAATAATCGCAATTGCGAAGGAGGATAACTTAATGACGACTGGACAGTTTTTGTGGGAAGTTTTTCTGAGCCTCATTTGGCCCCCTAAGGGAATCATCTACTTTGAAGCTCAGGTTCTGATGTGGATCTATGCGTACTGCAGCGCTTGGCTGAATCATTACATGCCTTTGATTTTGATGGCGGCAGCTATCATTTTCGCTATCAGCTGTGGTGTTTTTGGCCGTACAAGAATGCATATGCCGAGAGGCTCTGTTCACAGATTTTTTCATACAATCATTCGATTGGCGGTGAACATCCTTTTTGCATGGGGCTTCTTGCTCTATGGCGCGCTGGCTGGCCAGGTTAATAATGCAAATGGCGAAAATAATGCACAGATTTCTTATACGAGACGGGTTCATACCGGACCTATTTGGAATATTGTGCACAGTTTTACCAGACTTTCTTTGCATTTCCATCTGGGCAGAGGAATTTTCAGATTTTTCTACCGTTTGCTTGCTCGTATCCCGAGCCTGCAGGGTAACAACAGAAGAAGAGAGATTATCGCAAGAGTTCTCACTCTGGTTGTTTGCCTCTGGGGAATCTGGAACCTTCCTTATGATTTGACCCACTAAGAAAGAAATATGTCCGGCAGTAGCTAATACTGCTGGACTTTTTCTTTTTATATAAAAAATTATTAAAAATATATATTTTCTTTTTATTTTATGATAAAATTTAAAAAACTGAAATCAAGAGGTGTTTATATGGAAATATTAGATGTATATGACAAATATAAAACTCTAACAGGAAAGAAAATATTAAAAGGTCAATATAATGAATTATTACAAGGTGAATATACATTATTAACATATGTTGCGATTTTTAATTCAGAAAATGAGATGCTTATTCAAAAAAGACAAGCAGAATTAGACAGACATCCTAATTTTTGGGATATTTCTGCAAGTGGACATGTTATTTCTGGAGAAACAAGTGATGAAGCAATTGAAAGAAAATTATATGAAGAACTAGGCCATAAACATGAGTTTGTTGAGGATTTGGCTTATTTTACAATAAATAATAATAATAGTTTTGGTGATGTATATATAATAAATGATGATATAGATGTGAATGATTTAAGACTAGATTATAAAAAAGTTCAAAATGTTACTTGGGCAACCAAAGAAGAAATATTGCAACTAATAGAAGAAGAAAAATTTATACCATATACAGAAGGTTTTATAGAATTATTATTTTTTAATAAAGATAAAAGAGGAGTGTTAAAATAAATTAAGTGAATTTAAAAGCTGAAGAAAATTTATTAGAGAGAATAAAACAAGCTTCTATAAATGATGAGAAAATAGAAGAAAAAATATTTAAACAATTACTTTTACAAAAGGAAGAGATATATAACATAGAATTTTCAAAAAACGAATTCTATAATATAAATTTTCAAGAATGTAATTTGGAAAAAAATAGTTTTGCAGATTGCTTATTTCAAAATTGTAATTTTTCAAA
>JAZQTI010000024.1:0-14914 GCA_045630665.1 Candidatus Scatovivens sp. | reverse complement strand
TTAAAAATATTAAAAATATTAAAAATATTTTTAAAAAATTAAAAGAACTTCAAAATAAAATTTTGAAGTTCTTTTTGGGGTTTCTATATATAAACAAATATTATTTGTTATTTTTTATATAATCAATAACATCTTGAACAGTTACAATATTTTCAGCAGCTTGATCTGGTATTTCAAGTTCAAACTCTTCTTCTATTGCCATAACTAATTCAACTATATCTAATGAATCTGCTGATAAATCTTCTACAAATGTAGCTTCAGCTTTAACTATACCTTCTTCTACTCCTAATTGTTCAACAATTATTCCTTTTAATTTTTCAAAAATTTCTGTATCTGACATTTTAATTACCTCCTAATTTCTATATTAAAGTTATATCATATATTTAAAAAAAATCTACTGAACTGACCTGCCAGTACAATTTTACATTCCCATTATATTAAAACCGCTGTCAGCATAAATAACTTGGCCAGTGATTGCATCTGACATTTCACTTAATAAAAACGTAGCAACATTTCCAACTTGAGTTGTTGTAACATTTCTATGTAATGGCGATTTTTCTTCTACAACAGTTAATGAAGAAGAAAAATCTTTAATACCTTTAGCTGATAAAGTTTTGATTGGGCCAGCTGATACAGCATTAACTCTAATACCTTCTCTACCCAAATTTTCAGCTAAGTATCTAACGCTTGTTTCTAATGCAGCTTTTGCAACTCCCATCACATTATACCCAGAAATAACTTTAGTTGAACCATGATATGTTAATGTTATTAAACTCGCATTTTCATTTAACATATCTAGCTCTTTTGCCATTCTAGCAGCTAATACAAACGAATATGCACTAACATCATTAGCATGAGCAAATCCTTCTTTTCCTGTATATATAAAATCTTGATGTAAATCTTCTGTGTTAGCATGAGCTATAGCATGAACTATTCCATCAATTTTTCCATTTTCTTCTTTTATTTTTAAGAACACTTCTTTTACAAATTCATCTTCTGAAGCCTCATCCAAAGTATATAACTTACTTCCTTCAAACTCTTTTACTAATTCTTCCATTTTACTTCTATTATCTTCTCCAACAAAAGTAAACATTAATTTTGCACCATGTTCATAAGCTGATTTTGCTATTCCATAAGCTATGCTCCATTTATTTCTTATTCCCATTATTAATATTTTTTTATTTTCTAATATCATGAAATATCCTCCTATTTTCTAAACTTAATTATATTATTCAAATTATATCACTTTAATTTTAATTTAAAGCAACAAATTTTCCCATTTCTCTAAATTTCTGATATCTTTCTTCTGCAATTTCATCTGATGTCTTATTTTTCATTTTGGAGATTTCTGAAATAATTTCTTTTTTCATATCTTTACAAATTTTATCAAAATTTTCTTTTTCTGGTTCTTCAATAATTTTATCAATTATATTTAATTCATATAAATCCTCTGCTGTTAATTTCATTTTTTCAGCAGCTTCTTTAGCTCTTGAAGAATCTTTCCATAAAATACTACTATAACCTTCTGGAGAAAGAATTGAATATACAGCATTTTCAAGCATATATACTTTATTTCCAACAGCAATAGCTAAAGCACCACCACTAGAACCTTCACCAATTATAAAACAAATTACCGGAACTCTAAGTCTTGCCATTTCAAACATTGATTTAGCAATCGCTTCACCTTGTCCTCTTTCTTCAGCACCAATTCCTGGGTAAGCGCCTTTAGTATCTACAAAAGTAATTACAGGTCTATTAAACTTTTCAGCTTGTTTCATAAATCTAATTGCTTTTCTATAGCTTTCAGGATTTGGCATACCAAAATTTCTTTCAATATTTTCTTTTGTATTTCTACCTTTTTGTTCAGCTATAACTGTAAAATTTTGTTCTCCAATTTTAGCCAAACCACAAATAATTGCTTTATCATCTTTAAAACTTCTATCACCATGAAGTTCAATAAATTCATCAAAAATCTTTTCAACATATTCAATTGCAGTTTTTCTTTTTGGATTTCTTGCAATTTCTACTTTTTCCCAAGCAGTTAATTTTTTACTCATATCTTACCTCACCTTTAAATAATAATTTGTATTATTATTTATGTAATTGAATTAATTTTGAAAGTGTATTTTTTAAATCTTTTCTTTCAACAATTTTATCTATAAAACCATGTTCTAATAAAAATTCAGCAGTTTGGAATCCTTCAGGAAGAGCTTCACCAATAGTTTGTTCAATAACTCTAGGCCCAGCAAAACCAATCATAGCCTTAGGCTCAGCTAAAACAATATCTCCAAGGCTTGCAAAAGATGCAGTAACCCCACCATAAGTTGGATCAGTTAAAACAGAAATATATAAAAGACCAGCCTCATCAAGTTTTGTAAGAGCAGCAGTAGTTTTAGCCATTTGCATTAAAGACATTATCCCTTCTTGCATTCTTGCACCACCAGAAACTGAAAATATTATTAAAGGAAGTTTTTTTTCAATAGCTTGCTCAATGCTATAAGTAATTTTTTCACCAACAACTACTCCCATACTTCCCATTAAAAAGCCACTATCCATAACACAAATTATAGTTTCTTCACCATTAATTTTTCCAATACCACAACTTACAGCTTCTTCTAATCCTGTTTTTTCCCTTAATGATCTTAGTTTTTTCTCATACTCTTCCATTCCTAAAGGATTGTTTGTATCAATATTTAAATCAAATTTCTGATAAGTTCCATCATCAATTATTTGTTCTAATCTTCTATTAATATGAACTCTAAAGTAGTGACCACAATGAGGACAAATATTTAAATTATTTTGTAACACTTCTTTGTAAATAATTTCTTTGCATTCATCGCATTTAACCCATTTTCCAATAGGTACATCTACTGTGTTTTTTTGTTTTTTTACAGATGGTTCTCTCTTTTTAATTTTATCTACAATCATATTTTATCCTTTCTAAAATATCATTTTTTCAATAAAAGCTGTATCAAAATTTCCTCTAATAAAATCTGGATTTCTTATAATATCAAATAAAAAATCTCTATTCGTTTCAATACCTTCTATTACTAATTCTTCTAATGATCTTTTCATTTTAGCTATTGCTTCATTTCTTGTTGTTCCATAAACAATTATTTTAGCAATCATTGAATCATAATAAGGTGGTATTGTATAACCTTCATAAATCGCTGTATCTATTCTTATCCCATTTCCACCAGGTAGGTTTAAACCAGTAATTGTTCCAGGACATGGCATAAAATTTTTAGATGGATTTTCTGCATTAATTCTACATTCAATTGAATGGCCTCTGAATTCAACTTCTTTTTGTTTAAATTTTAAATTTTCTCCTGCTGCAATTTTTATTTGTTCTTTAACAATATCAATTCCTGTTCTCATTTCTGTAATAGGATGTTCTACTTGAATCCTTGTATTCATCTCCATAAAATAGAAATTTTTATTTTTATCTACTAAAAACTCTACTGTTCCACAACTAGTATAATTAGCAGCTTTTGCAGCTCTTACTGCTGCTTCCCCCATTTTATTTCTTAATTTATCGTCAATTGCTGTTGATGGTGTCTCTTCAATCATTTTTTGATGTTTTCTTTGAATTGAACAATCTCTTTCTCCAAGATGAATAACATTTCCATGTTCATCAGCAAGAATTTGAATTTCTACATGCCTTGGATTTACTACAAATTTTTCAATATAAATTTCATCATCATTAAAAGCGTTTTTGGCTTCTTGTTTTACTATATTGTATCCATTCTCAAGTTCTTCTGGATTATTCGCTACTCTTATACCTTTTCCACCACCACCAGCGGCTGCTTTTAATATTACAGGATATCCAATTTTTTCAGAAATAGAAAGTGCATCTTTTAAACCTTTAATGCTTCCATCTGAACCAGGAATTACTGGAACTCCTGCTTTTTTCATCATTTCTTTAGCATTGGATTTGTTACCAAGTAAATCAATAACATCTGCTTCTGGACCTATAAATTTTATTTTAGATTCTTTACAAATACTAGCAAATTGTGCATTTTCTGACAAAAATCCAAAACCTGGATGAATACTATCTGCATTTGTAATACGAGCAGCTTCAATTATATTTTTTATATTTAAATAACTTTTTCCGAGAATTTGCTGGTCCTACACAAACAGCTTCATCTGCAAGTTTAGTATGTAATGAATCTTTATCTGCTTCAGAATAAATAGCCACAGTTTTTATATTCATTTCTTTACATGCTCTAATAATACGAACAGCAATTTCCCCTCTATTTGCTATTAAAATTTTATTCATATTTTTCCCTTTCTAATTGACAAAAATTGTTTAAAAGAAACATTAAATTTAAACAACTGCAAAAGTAAGTTCTCCTTTGGCTGCAACTTTACCATCTACAGTAGCTAAAGCTTCTCCAATTCCAATTGGACCTTTTCTTTTTATAATCTTAACTTCTAATTTCAATCTATCTCCTGGAACAACCATTTTTTTAAATTTCATGTTGTTAATTCCACCAAACAAAGCATTTTTTCCTTTATTTTCTTCCATTGATAAAATTGCAACTGCTCCAGCTTGAGCAAGACTTTCTGTAATTAGTACTCCTGGCATAATTGGGTTTCCTGGAAAATGCCCTTTAAAATACCATTCTTCTTCGTTAACATTTTTATAAGCAATACAAAATTCTCCTGGAATATATTTCTCTACTTCATCAATCATCAAAAATGGATCCCTTTGAGGAATAATCTTTTCAATTTCTTCTCTATTTAACATTTCAATTCTCCTTATAATAAAATTTATATATTTATTATATTATTCTAAATAATGGTTTCCCATAATCAACTGCTTCTCCATCTTTAACAAGAATTTCAGCAATCTTACCATCACATTCAACTTCTATTTCATTCATTAATTTCATAGCTTCAATAATACAAAGAACATCACCTTTTTTTACTTGAGTTCCAACTTCCACATATGGATTACTTGTTGGAGAAGGCTTACTATAAAATGTTCCAATCATTGGAGATTTTACAATTTCTCCTTGAGTAGTAACTGGAGTTTCTGTTTCTTCAACAATAACATATGAACTTTCCCTTGTTACAGTTTGTTCTGGAATAGGAATTACATTATCTTGATTTGAAACAATAACTTGAGTTTCATTTTTCTTTTCCATTTTTATTTTTATTCCATCTGGAAATTCTATATCAAGTGATGTTATTTTTGAATTTCCCATATCATCCATTAATTGTTTTATTTTTTCATATTCCATTTTTAAATAGTCCTCCTATTTTTCAAATTTCTTAAAAATTATACTTGCATTGTGTCCACCAAAACCTAATGAATTTGACATTACCACATTTAAATCTTGTTTTACAGGTTTATTGGGCACAATATCTAAATCACATTCTTCATCTTTTTCTTTGTAATTAATTGTTGGCGGAATAATTCCATCTTCAATAGCTTTTGTACAAATTATTGCTTCTATAACTCCTGCTGCACCTAATAAATGACCTGTATTCCCTTTGGTTGAACTTACTTTTAGTTTTGTACTGTATTCCCCAAAAGCTTTTTTAATAGCCTTTGTTTCTATAGAATCATTTAAATGGGTTGATGTTCCATGAGCATTTATATAGTCTATATCTTCTAGATTTAAACCAGCATCTTTAATAGCTCTTACCATTGCTCTTGCAGCACCTTCTCCTTCTGGCTCTGGTGATGTAATGTGATATCCATCAGATGTTGCACCATATCCAACTATTTCTGCATATATTTTTGCTCCTCTTAATTTTGCATGTTCTAATTCTTCTAAAACGATAACTCCAGCGCCTTCTCCCATTACAAATCCGTCTCTTTCTTTATCAAAAGGTATACTTGCTCTTGTTTTATCTGTTGAAGAAGAAAGCGCTTTCATATTTTCAAAACCAGCAATTCCTGTTTTGCAAATAGCAGCTTCAGCACCACCTGCAAAAACAACGTCTTCATATCCATGTTTTATTGCTCTATAAGCTTCTCCAATTGAATGTGTTGATGAAGCGCAAGCTGTAACTAATGAAATTGATTCTCCTTTTAAACCTAAATCTATAGCAATATTTCCTGCTGGCATATTACAAATTCCCATTGGAATAAACATTGGTGAAACTCTACTATTACCTTTTTCATTACATGTAACACATTGAGTTTCTATTGTATTAAATCCTCCAATACCTGAGCTTACATAAATCCCAATATTATCAAAATTTGTATTATCTTTTGTAATACCACTATCTTTAAATGCTTCTCTTCCAGCTATCATAGCAAACTGTGATACTCTATCTAATCTTTTTGCTTGTTTCACCTCAAAATTCTTGGCTGGATCATAATTTTTTACTTCTGCTGCAAGTTTAGTTTTAAATGTTGAATTATCAATTAATGTAATTTCATCAATACCACATTTAGTATTTTTTATTCCATCCCATAATTCAATGGCATTTTCCCCCAATGGGCTTATTGCTCCTATTCCTGTAACAACAACTCTGTTTTTCATTTTTATTCTCCTTTTATATTTTTTTACATTAACATTCCACCATCAATATTTATAACTTGACCTGTAATATAACTGCTATCTGGTGATGCTAAAAATTTAACAACATTTGCAACTTCTTCTGCATTTCCAATCCTTTTTAATGGTATTTGCTCTAAAATTTTATCTTTAACATCATCTTTTAAAATATTGGTCATATCTGTTCCTATAAATCCTGGTGCTACTGCATTTACTAAAACATTTCTGCTTGCAAGTTCTTTTGCTAAACTTTTAGTAAATCCAATTATTCCTGCTTTTGAAGCTGAATAATTTGCTTGACCAGCATTCCCTGAAACACCCACAACAGAAGATACATTTATTATTCTTCCTTGTCTTGCTTTCATCATGTAACTTGCAACATTTTTAGTCATATTAAATGTTCCTACTAAATTAATATCTATAACATTTTCAAAATCTTCTTGTTTCATTCTAAGTAGTAACATATCTTTTGTTATACCAGCATTGTTTACTAAAACATCAATTTTTCCAAATTCATCAATAGTTTCTTGTGCCATTCTTTGAGTATCTTCAAAACTAGATACATCACCTTGTACTAATAAACATTTAACGTTATAACTTTCAATTTCTTCTTTTGTTTTATTTAAATCATCTGTTTTTGTTCTATAATTTAATGCAATATCAAATCCTGCTTTTGCAAGAGTTATAGATATTTGTTTTCCAATACCTCTAGCAGCTCCAGTAATTAATGCAACTTGATTCATTGTATCTACCTCCTATAATTTAATTTTTTGCCATATTCGTTATATATAAAATAAATCTATAATAGTTCAGCTAGCGCATTTTCTAAAGTTTCAACATTATTGATATTATAAATTTTGGCATCTTTAGCAGATTTTTTTACAAAACCTGTAAGCGTTTTTCCAGGTCCAATTTCTATAAAAGTATCAATTCCCATATTAAGCATTGTTTGTATTCCTTGTTCTAATCTTACTGGATTTGTAATATGTTTTGCTAAAATATCTTTAATATCATCTGTTTCTTTGTATTCTTTTCCGTCAATATTTTTAATTACTTTATGATTAAAATTATTAATGGTTATTTTGTCTAATTCTTTTCTAAGTTCTTTTGATGCTTTTTCTAATTTTTCTGTATGAAATGGTCCTGAAGTTTTTAATTCTAATGCTCTTTTGGCACCTGCATTTTTCATACTTTCCATAGCTTTATTAACTGCTTCTTTTTCACCTGAAATAACAATTTGTCCTAGACAATTAAAATTTGCTGGTACTACAAAACCTTTTGTTTCATTACAAACTTTTGTAACTGTGTTTTCATCTAATCCTAAAATTGCTGCCATACTCCAGTTTCCTTCTGGGCAGAAATTTTGCATCAATTCACCTCTTGTCTTTACAGTTTTAACACCATCTTCAAAAGATATTGCTTTGCTTGCAATCAACGCTGAGTACTCTCCTAAACTTAATCCTATTGATGCCTCAGTTTTTATTCCTTTTGCCTCTAATATTTTTAATAATGCTAGGCTCATTGTTAAGATACATATTTGAGTATTTTTTGTTTGACTCAAATTATCTTCTGTAGAATTAAATGTTAAATCAGCAACTTTAACGCCTGTCAAACTCTCCACTTCATCATATACCTTTTTATATTCTTCGTATTTTTCATATAAATCTTTTCCCATTCCTACACATTGTGCACCTTGACCAGGAAATAAAAATCCTATTTTCATATTTTTTCTCCTTTAAAAAATATTTTTTCACTTAAATTTGCTCTTTTAAAAAAGCATCCTTTTTGACAACAACTTGTATATAATTAATCAAAAAACTGACCGAAAGTTCAACTCAAATTGTTCTAAAAACCTGAAAATGAGCCAAAAATTAGCAACTTCAATATTAAACTCGTTCTTAATTGAAGTTGCTTTTGCTTCAAGTTCTTTTGGAAAGCTTGTTACATCAGTGTTTATACCAACACCAATTACTAAAACTTTCACATTTTCACCTTGAAGTTTTGTTTCAGTTAAAATTCCACCTATTTTTTTACCATTTATCATAAGATCATTTGGCAATTTTATATCTAGGTTAATATTATATAAATCTTTAAAAAGCTCTTTAAAAATTTCTGCAATTTTGTAAGTTAAATTTTCAAGCTTTTTTATATTACAATTCGGGAATATTGAAAATGAAAATGTTATATTTTTTGGTGATGTATACCAGGTTCTTCCATGTGTTCCAATTCCTGCTGTTTGTTTTTCAGCAATAATAACACAACCTTGACTTGCATTTCCATTTTCAATTCTTCTCCAAATTTCTTTTTGCGTTGAATCAATTTCTTTAAATTCAATAATCTCTTTTCCAAGATATTTTGTTTTTAAATTATTGTTCAATAGTTTTTATTTCCTCTTGTCTTTTAATTTTATTTGTTGTTGTTTTTATAAGTGGTGTTTCTGTAATTATCGTTCCTCTTATAGATTTATAAGCAGGCATTCTTTCATTTATAGTTTTAATTCTTTCTGTAATAGCTTCAAATATTTCTTCTTCTGTTTCAGCTTTATAAGCCAGTTTCATGATATTTTTATCATATACAACTTTCACATAAATTTTAACATCATCAGGATCCTTTTTGTTTGATTTTCCAAATACAAACGATTCTTTTACACCTTCGATTCTATTTATCAAATTTTCCATTTCTTCTGGGAAAATATTTTTTCCATTTTTTAGAACTATAACACTTTTCTTTCTTCCCATAATAAAGATATATCCATCTTCATCAATTTTTGCTAAATCTCCTGTATGGAACCATCCTTCTACAATAACTTCTTTTGTTGCTTCCTCATTATTGTAATATCCAAGCATTACCGTTGGTCCTTTTACTAAAAGTTCTCCAACACCTTCTTCATTTGGTTCAAAAATTTTAACTTCTAAACTTGGATAACATTTTCCAATAGAACCAACTCTATTGAATTCTTCTGTTTCAGTTGCAACAATTGGTGATGTTTCTGTTAAACCATAACCTTGACAAAGATTTATTCCAAAATCTCTATACCCTTGTGCAACGCTTTTATCAATTGCAGCAGCTCCAGTTATAAATGTTTTTATATGCCCACCATACATTTCGTGAATATGTTTAAAAACTTTTCTTCTTTTTTCCATTGTAGCATCTTTAAATTTTTCTAATAATTCTAGAGTTTCTTCTTTTTTTCCATCTTTTTCTAGCTTTTTCCAAACATTTTTGTACATATTTTCAAAAATTGCTGGAACACATGCCGCAAAAGTAATTTTGTATTCTTTATAATTTTCTTGCATATGTTTTATTCCATCACAGAATGATATTTGTGCGCCTCTATATAGTGCAAATAGAAAACCAACTGTACATTCAAAAACATGATGTATTGGCAAGAATGATAAAAATCTATCATCTGAATTTACATCTAGTATTGTAGCAATATCCATTAAATTACTACATAAATTTCTGTGACATAAAGCAACAACTTTTGATTCTGATGTTGTTCCTGAAGTAAATAACATAATTTTCATTTCTTCTGGATCTATTTCAGCATCTAAAAATGCTCTATTTCCATTTTTTAATAATACTTCACCAAATTCAATTAATTCTGACCAAGAATACACACCATTTTTGTGTGTTTTAGAATCCATTGATATTAAATGTTTTAATTTACCTGTATCTTCTAAAACTAATTTTTTTAGTGTTGCTTCATATTTTTCTGAATAAAATATTGCTTCTATCTCTGATCTTTCTATTAATCGTTTTAACTCATTTTCTGGTAATGATTTATCAAATGGAACTATTGTACCCACTCCGCAAACTACTGCTAAATATGAAATTTCCCATTCATATCTATTTTCTCCAATTACTCCTATACGTTTTCCTTGAAGTCCCAAAGTTGTAAGAGCTGTTCCTAAGGCATCTATCATATCTCTAACTTCTCTATGAGTTATTATCTTGTATTTTTTATTTTTTTCTTTAATTTTATAAGCTGGTTTGTTCTTGAAAATTTCTTTTGTTTTGTTAAGCATATCTTTTAAGTCTCTTATTTCAACAACTTCTTCTTTCTTGCTCATCAATACCTCCTTTGTAAATTTGTCTATATCATTTATATCACAAATTTTTAAAAAAATAATTAAACTGACCGGTCAAAAATATGAACTAGTCATTCTAAAAATATCATAAAATCCCTTATTTTTCAAGTTTTTTAACAAACTATATTAAAGATTATATTATTTTAAAAAGTAATTTTAAAATAATAAAAATAACTTTGAAATTTAATCTCAAAGTTATTTTTCCTAAATATTTTTAATTAATCCATGGTTCTACTATTTTCTCATCAATGTTCAAATTCCCTTTTCCAATAGCCAGTTCAATTCCTGGCTTATTTTCTCCATGACAATCACTACCACCACTCATTAATAAATTATTTTCTCTGCAGTAATTTAATATGTATTCTATTTGTTCTTCTGAAAAACTACTATGATAGCATTCAAAACCATCTATGTTATAATTTTTATGTAAATCTTTTATAAATTCTTCTTTATCTTTAGCCCATTTGTATATAAATGCATGAGCCACAATTACTGTACCTTCTGCATTCTTCACAGCTTCTATTGCTTCTGCAAGTTTTGGATAATCGTCTGTTTTATCGATATAAAAAGGACTATTAAAATCTGCACAATATTTTTTTGTAAATGTTGTAAACTCATCCCAAAAATCCGCTGGTATTCTATCTTTGTTTTCTATATGGCTTTTTAATTCTTTATATACAGTAACACTTGCCCAATCATTTTCTGGATTCCATTGTATTGACTCTTTAGGATTCATTTTTAATCCAATTTTTATGCAAGCATCATATAAAATGTTAAAATATTTCTTTTGAGTATCTTTTCTTTGTCTATTTTTATAAAATTCATTAAGCCATTTTTCTAATTTTTCTTTATTAAAATTATATCCAAGAATTTCTATTAATCTTCCATTATATAAGCATTTTAATTCAACTCCTTGAATCAACTTACCAGAAAAATAATCTTCTATTTTTAATGTTTCAAATTCATTATAGGCTTTGCAATTATCATGATCTGTTATTGAAATATATTTAAGACCTAATTTTTCAGCTTTTTCTAAAACTTCTTTTACTGTATAAGTTCCATCAGAATATTTAGTATGAATGTGTAAATCGATCATTTTAATCTCCTTATTATAATGAATTTATAATTTCTTCTAGTTCACTTTTTGAATGGAAACCAACTACAGTTTTTATTGGTTCACCTTTTTTTATAAACAACAATGTAGGAATACTCATTATTCCATATTTTATTGCCAATTCTTGTTCATCATCTACATTTACTTTGCAAACTTTAACTTTATCTTTTTGTGAATTTGCTATATCTTCAATAACTGGTGCAATCATTTGGCAAGGGCCACACCACGTTGCCCAAAAATCTATTAATACTAATCTTTCTTCGTTTAAAACTTCTCTTTCAAAATTTTCTTTATTTAAAATTACTTCCATAAAACCCTCCTTAATTTTTATTTATTTTGATTTATAATAAAGCATACAATGACAGTATCCTTCAAATTCAGGATCAGCAATTTGTTCTCTAAACTCTTTACACATACACATTGTATCCTCTGTTAATTCCAATCTACAAGGGCAATGTCCATCTTTTTTCTTTAATCCTTCTCTTATAGCATTTACAACTTTTTCATTATCATTAAATCTTATTTCCATATATTTTCTCCAATTCTATTTTTTTTATAATTATTAGTTTTGTAAATATTTTTTTAAATCTTCAAGTACTTTTTGT
This sequence comes from Candidatus Scatovivens sp., assembly GCA_045630665.1. Taxonomy (GTDB): domain Bacteria; phylum Bacillota; class Clostridia; order TANB77; family CAG-508; genus Scatovivens. The sequence continues at coordinate 2,589 of JAZQTI010000024.1, read as the reverse complement.
CCATCTTCTAATCCTAAATCATACATTTCTTGTAGCTTTCCTGCATCTTTTTCAATTCTTTTTATTTTTAATGTTTTAGATGGTCTTATAACAAAAATCTCTTTTTTATTCTCTAAGTCAATTATCTTTTCTACAGTATCATTATACATTTTATATCTATTATTTAATGTTTTAGCAAATTTTGGATATTTTCTATAATATGTTTTTGCAATAAATTCTTTTGGTTTCTTTTTTCTATAGTCTAATGGTCTTGTTAAAATAACTATAACTTTGTCATATCCCATTTCTTTACATTTTTCTACTGGAATACTATCTGAAACACCACCATCTAAATATTTTCCATTTTCTAATTCAACAATTTGTGAAACATAAGGCATTGCTGAAGTTGCTCTTAATACTTCCATTTGAGCAAATAAATCATTTAATTTTATATATTCTGGTTCTCCTGTTTCCACATTAGTAACTGTTGCAAAAAAATCGATATCTGATTTCATAAATGTTTCATTATCAAATACATCTAATTTTTGCGGTACTTCATAAAAAGAAAAATCTTTATTTATAATATTTCCAGTTGTTAATAAAGACCAAAATCCCATATACCTTTTGTCTTTAAGAAATTTTTTATTATATCTAATTACTCTTCCTCTTTGTTTTGACAAATAATTTACTCCAAATAATACCCCTGCAGATACTCCAATTATTCCATCAAATTTCATTTCATTATCTAAAAATACATCCAGTACTCCTGCAGTGTACATTCCTCTCATAGCACCGCCTTCTAGAACTAATCCAACCTTCATTTATTTACTCCTAAACTTTGCTAATTTTCAAAAAAATAATATCATAAAAAGAAGTAATTATCAATTAATAATTACTTCTTTTTTACTTATATACAATTAGCCTTCAATACTAAAATTATTGGCTTTCTACCAATTTAGTAATTTTAGTTGTATTTTCTAAAATTTCTTTTAATGTTAATTGTTTTAATTTTTAAAGCAAAAACCAGAAGGAAGTCCTTCTGGCCAAAATGTTTTTTGCTCTTCTTATAGAACGTTATTTTTTATCAAAGAAAAAAGCAGTCCACCCTCCTCGCATGTGTTTCGTAGCTCCCTCAATGAGTTTTTTATACTCATTTTCAGTCTTGCGAATGTAATTCGCTGGTAAGAAAGTGCGTCCGCACTTCGCGCAGAAGATCTGGTTGTCGTCATCGTGTCCGTTAACGCAAATTGCATTACAATTCGGACAATTAGCCAACTCTACCATTTTTTCAAGTTTCCGTTCCATGGCATAAGCCTCCTTTAAAAAGAATAACTATATAATAATAGCCATTTTTGAAAAGAGTATGTATCATTTGTGTTTTTTATGTGAATATATAGTCTATTTAATATTTTTCTCTCTTAATTTTTTATAAACATTATTTTTAAACAATGTATATAAGACAGATGCTGTTGGAACTCCTAAAAGCATTCCAATAACCCCAAACAAATCTCCACCAATAGCCACTGCTACAAGTACCCAAATTCCTGGCAATCCAACTGAATTTCCTACTACTTTTGGATATATTAAATTACCTTCGATTTGTTGTAATATCAAAATATATATAATAAATGTTATAACTTTCATTGGTTCTACAGAAAGAATTAAAACCGCACCAATTATAATTCCTATAAACGCACCAACAATTGGAATCAAAGCAGTTACACCAATTAAAACTCCTATTGGAACAGCATAAGGAATTTGTAAAATAAGCATTCCTAATATACTAAGAGTTCCTAAAATTATTGCTTCTAAACATTGTCCCGAAATAAATCTTCTAAAAATATTTCTTGAAGTTCTTCCTAATTCTAATGTTTTTTCAGCATTTTCTTTAGTCATATATGCATATAATATTTTTTTAGCTTGTTCTTTCAATTTATCTTTACTTGTTAATATATATATACAAAATACAATAGAAACTATTGTATTTATAATCGAACCAACAAAACTACCTACAAATGATACAGAACCTGACAAAAGATTTGTTACCATATTTTTAACTTGTTCTTGTAGTTCTTTGTTATTTATATCTATACTTTTTATAACTTTATTTACATCTGGAAAATCAACTGTTATATTAGTTGCAAAGTTTTTTATCTCTGCCCCATAATATGGAAGATTGTCTATTAATAATTTTATAATATTAATAATTTCTGGAAGTATTAAATTTATTATTAATGTTATTATTAATCCAATTACTAAAAATGATAATATTAATGAAATTGCTCTTATAAAAGATCTATTTAATTTCTTACCCTTTTTAGTTTTAAATTTAGACAATTTATTTTCAAAAAATGCCATTGGCAAATTAAAAATAAAAGCTAATGCAGCTCCTATTACAAAAGGACTTATTATTGTAATTATTTTGCTTAAAATATTTCCTAGTATTTCTACATTTTGAACTATTAAATATCCAATTAGTGCAAATGAAATTATTTTAATCCATTTTCTCATTTCTTGTTTTTCATTATCCATTAAAAGAACCTCCTTTAATCTAATACTTTATTATTGTATCATATTATTTTTACAAAAAAAAGCTGTGCTTGAAAAATA
>JAZQTI010000023.1:0-6318 GCA_045630665.1 Candidatus Scatovivens sp. | reverse complement strand
TATATATTTTTTATATTATCAAAATCAACATGTTTTTTAATTTCTTCATCAAAATTCAATTCTATTTCGGCACTTAAATTATAATCATCCATCAAAAAGTTATTTATTTTTACACCAGTATTTATATCTAATTCTACTGTTTCTTCTTCATTTTCTGAGACTACAGCTTCTGTTTTTGTAATAATATTTTCCATTTCAGGTTCCACAATATAACCATGTTCTGCTGCACTATCTATTCCATCACCTAATCCAAAATTAAATCTTTCTCGTATAAACTCTTCTATATCTTTTGCAAACACTATACCACTCGTTAATACTAAACATATGCATGCTACTGCTGATATTTTCTTCATACCAATTCTTTGGTTTTTATTACTCATATTTTGATCCTTTTGAAAATTAGATACAGTTATTTTATCTTTTGTCATTTGTCTAATTCTTTCTAAACTTTCTCTATCCATTTAAACTATACCCTCCTTTCAATAATTCCTTTCTTAATTTATTTCGTGTACGATGTAATATTATTTTTACTTTAGATTCAGAAATATTATTTTCTATAGCAATTTCTTTTATCTTTCTTGAATAAAAATAATACTCGTAAAATATTTCTTTATCATCTTCTTTTAATTTGTTTAATAATTCGATTATTTTTCGATTTACTTCGTTATTCTCGATTACTACATCTAGTCCTTCATTAGTAACTAGGATATCTTCATAACTTTCTATATTCTCGCAAGTTTTATTAAAAACCTTGTATTTTTGCTTTATTAAATTTTTTACAATTCCAACTAGATATGATGATAATTTCTTATCTAAGTCTAATTTGTATTGGTTATTCCATAAGATAAGATATGTATCTGATATTATTTCTTCTATATCTTCTTTTGCAAAACTTCCTGCATTTTCAATAATTGTATAAAGATAACCAGAAAAATCATCGATTATTTTATCTATATCAAGCACATCTTCTTTTATATACATGTATATCGCGTTTTCGTTTTTCAATTTTTTCTCCTTTTATTCTTTTAAGATATCTTCATTATTAAGTTCACTAAAAATGAAAAAAGGTTACACTTTTTTGTAAATTTTATCATAAAAAAAGATTAGTTATATTTCAAACTAATCTAAAAATTGTAATTTATCTATCTCAAATCAATAAATTTTCTCCAATCCAAAATAGGATTTACTATATCTTGATGAAATATATTAGAACATATAATTCCTAATCCAATCACAAGAATTATTATAATGAATATTCTCAAATTTATCTTTGTTTTATTCTTTACGAATAAATTAACAGGTATTATTAAAGAGCTAAATACTATTATTAATAAAGCAATAAATAAAATAATAAATAATACTTCGCTATTAATCCCAAGCATACTCGGAATACAAGCTATACAAAAAATTATTGAAAAACCAAGTATTCCTATAATAAAATTATATATTGTTATTAAAACTAACATAATTATTTTTTTTGTTTTATCGCTATACTTACTTTTATTTGCTAAAATTAAAAATAATATAGGCAAACTAATCGGTAATATAAACACAATAATAAATTGTAGTATTAAATCTATAGAAAAATCCATATTATTTGACCTCTTAATCAACAAATTACTATTTATCGATTAGATTATATCATAATACAATATCATTTTATAGTTATTCTTTTATAAACTCTCTCAAACTTTAATGAAACACTTAATTTATATTCCCAAAAACATTCCCAAAATATTAATTTTTATTGATATATCAAGTATATCTACCGTCCGTCGCTACCAAATCCAGTAGAAATACTGGATTTTTTATTTTTCTAAAAAGTTTGAAAAAGGCTGATATATAGCCTTTTTTTGTTTTAGCATTTTTTATTCTTTCTCAAAATTTATTAAACTTTTTTAGACTTTTCCCCCATTTACACAACCAAATTTTTAAAAAGTCTATTTCGGTTGTGCAAATCACCACCCCAAACGCCAAATTGGGGGAAAACTTGTTAGAGTAATATTTCACGTTCTATAGATACTCAAAAATTAATAATAAAATAAAAAAAGCACCTTCTATAGAAGATGCAATAAACTTTTTCAGTTTCTAACACACTAGAAACTCACAGAGTTTCTGTGTGAAAAAGACTAGAATAAAATTCTAGTCTTTTTTTAATAAACAAATTGTAATTTATCTCTCAGTAGTATCTATCAATAAAGCTCTACAAGGAGAACCATCCGCACCTGATAAATTCAATGGAGCAGCATTTAAAAAATAAACACCTTCTGAAACATCTGTCAATCTAATTCCTTCAAGTAAAACAATATTAGCAGATAAAAGTATTTGATGAACCACCATTGGAGCATTTTCTGATCCAACTGTTTGAGATTCGTTTCCTAAAAGAAATATTTCCGATGAAGCAAATATTTTCGCTGCTTCTTCAGTAACCTCTGCATCTCCTTTAATAAGAATTCTCTTTACAGCTTCTGGATTATATTTCTTTGCTTTTTCAATTATTTCCATAGCATTTTCTCTAGAAATAATCCCGTGATGTTCGACAACATAAGAAAGTCCTACAAATGATTCTAAATGTATATCATCTACTGTTTTTCCATCTTTAATAAAATGAAATGGCGCGTCTATATGAGTACCATTATGAGCACACATACTAAATGCAGTCAAATTGTACAAATCACCATTTTTCATTGAATTAAGTGTCTTTTTTTCTGGTACTGGGTCACCAGGGTATACTTGGCAACCAAAAACTTCTTGAGAAATATCGTAAATTCTCATTATTAATTCTCCTTTACAAATTACTATTTATCTAACAAATTACAAAATTGTAATTTGTTAGTTTTTCTTTATTAATAATTTAATACCAAATCCGATTATTACTATACCAACTATTACATTTAAAATCTTAGATAGTATATCTGGTATAAAATTAGATAATATCATTCCTAATATAGCCACTGTTGTTAAAAAGAAGAATGTAGCAGATACTAAACCAACTGAAAATATAATTAACTCTTTTTTCTTAAACTTTTCTTCAATAATTTTGGTTGTTAATATACTTCCCCAAAAAACAATTGTTATAGGATTAGATAAAGTTAAAATAATTCCTTGTATAAATGCACTTGAAGAATTTGGATTTAAGTTTAATCCTGGTATAATATTTATTCCAAATACATTTAAAATAATATTTAGTCCAAATATCATTAAAACAATTGCACCAACTATTTTTACAACTTTCTCAACTTTTTCGTTTCCTAATAATTTACTAGCGCCTAAACTTGCTAATAAAATGTAAAATGCATCAACTAATGCTATCGCTATAACTAATGACATTGCAACAAAAAATCCAGTATTTTGAGCAGTGTTAAAAACCATTAAACACATTGGTCCAACAGCAAATTGTAATAATAAGCCAAATTTTAGTCCTTCTATATATTTTTTCATACATAACCTCCTCAACAAATTACTATTTGTTACACTAATTATTTATTGTATCTTCAATCTTTTTAATATTACTAATATTCTGATCATGATGTCCATAATATATTTTCGATATATTATGGCTTAATATTTTATTCCAGCTATTATTTATTTTCTCATCATTAAATGTAATTGCTGAATTTAAATCATATAAATCTCCGACTAACGCAATACCTTCATCTAATATTAAAGAAATACTATCATCACTATGTCCTGGAGTATATATTATTTCTCCATTAATTCCTAAATCATTTAAAAATCTTCTGCTATCTTTACATGAGATTATCAATGCATTTGTACATATAGGATTAAAATTTATATTATTATTTTTTTCAAATATTTGATCCGAACAATGTATATAGTCTTTCTGAACATCTATTACTAATAATTTTACATTCATATTATCAATTATATCTTGTGTTATTCCCATATGATCAGGATGGTAATGGGTTATTAAAAGATAATCAATATTTGTTATATTTAATTCTTTAACTTTTTTATAAAAGGCTTGTAGTGTTCCAGCCCAATCAGTATCAACTAATATACTACCTTTTTTACCTTTTATATAATAACAATTAGTGTTTCCATACTTTAATAATTGTATCATATACTATCCTTTCAAATTGTAATTTGTTATTTACTTAAATTAAAAATTGAATAAACCATTAAAGCAATACCAATTCCAAATAATATACAACCATATAATTCACCTAAACGATTTGCAAAAAATCCTACCATTCCACTTCCTAAAGCACAAATAATTGCAAAAAATAATTTTTTCTTATTCATATAATCATCTCACTTTCAAATTACTATTTATCGATTAGTATAATATCATAATAATACGGCAATTTCAATTTCCCTATTCAATTACATTTATTTCAAATTTTGTCTCCATTTTAAATCAAAACTCTTATATATTAATACTTTCAAAAGACAAGAATGGCTGGCACATCAAAAAATTAATAAAAAAATCGACTAGTTATTTTTAACTAATCGATACTTTATACATTTGTTATTTAATTATCTTTTTACACCAAGTACGTTTATTACATTTAGGACATTTTAAATGACGAGTAGTTCCTCTATGCATTGCCCACAACGCTTCTGAATATGTAGGCACAATTTCATAACCACAATTTTTACATTTGTAAGCTCCTACGCTTACTTCAAGTTTTAATGCATAAAAACAAGGTAACAAAAATACTACACAGATTCCAAGAATTGTAATAAGTTGTCCAACACCTTCAGGTATCATAAATGCAACAATAAAGAGTCCCACAATTAGAGCTATCATACTTACTCCCATAATTACCCACATAGAAGTCCAGATTGTTCTATTTTTTTGTTCTATTTGTTTCGCCATATCAAGTAAAATTTGTTCTTGTTTCTCATTTTTACTTTCCATACAAATCATCTCCCCACTTAATAATTCATTTACACTTATTTTTAATTCTTTACACAAATCAATCATTATTGATGAATCAGGCATTGTTTTTCCATTTTCCCATTTTGATATCGCTCTATCAGTTATATTTAATTTTTCTGCTAATTGCATCTGAGTTAAATTATTCTTTTTTCTGCATTCTGCTATAAATTTTCCAATTTTAATCTGATCCATTATATTTTCCTCCTTTAATTTAAGTATAAATTATTGTCATAAAAAAATACACATACCATTGGTTGAATAGAGTGTTTTTTTATATCAACTAATGGTTGAATATTTATAATTTGCCTTACAAATTGTAATTTGTTATTTTCTTATTAGCGCTTTTACAAATTGTTTTGGTCTGTCAACATGAATACCATGACCACAATCAAATCTTTCTATATGCATATTGCTAATTAGTTTATTAACTTGTTCTAAATCTTCATCAGTTAAAGCCCCTTGGATCAACCCATCGTCGCCAATTATTGTTTTCGCTTTCAAAAATAATGTTTCACATTTTATATGAGATAATAGTTTATTATAATCAACATTTACATTAAAAGAATCATTATAAAAACTTTCTCCAAAATAAGGATCATAGTTTTGTATTCCTCTAAATGCTTCTAAAAATTTCTTAGGCCAAAACATTACTTTTAAATTTTTATCTGGGTGTTTTTCTCTATACTTTAATGCAAGTTCTCCTAACTTTGTTCTAATTTTTTCTCTGGAATCATCAGGAAAGAAGTTCCAGCAATATTGATTTATAAAATAATAATATGTGAAATCTTTTATTTCATTTTGTGATATAAAATTATGACATACTGTTGATAAATCAACATAATTGTATGTATTAAATCTTCTATCACCAACACTTGCAAAAAATGGTGGATCTTCTAATATAAGTCCTGAACATAATTCACAATTTGATGCAATATGTGAAGCAATAAGTCCACCAGAAGAATGACCTAAAATAGAAACATTATCTTTAATAATATCTTCTATAAATTTAATAATATCATTTCCAATATCTACTAAATTATATTTTTCTCTATTAAAAGAACTTTTTCCATGTCCATAATAATCAATTAAATAAATATGAAAATGTTTTGATAATTTATCAACTACATTCATAAAACTCAATGAATTAGTTCCTTGAGCATGAAGTAATAATAATTTTGGATTATCTGTTTTTATTTCATAATAATTTAGAACACTCTTATCATCGATTTTAAATTGATCATTTATAATTTTCATATTTTTCAACTCACTTTCAAATTGTAATTTGTTGTTTACTTATTTTTCTAATTTTATTATTTTAGTTGCAATTTTTTCAATAAATCTTTCATCGTGTTCTACAAAAATAATAGTAGGATTGTACTTTAAAATTGTATCTTCTATTTGTTCTCTTGTTA
>JAZQTI010000022.1:0-9620 GCA_045630665.1 Candidatus Scatovivens sp. | reverse complement strand
AAGACCTGCAATGATGGTACCTTTATAGTTTTTCAATTTATCTGCAATGATACCACCTACCAAAGCAAGAATGTAGATAGCACCATAGAAGAATGAATACAATCCTCCAGCCTCAGTTCCGTCAAGTCCGAATTTAGACATAAGGAACAAAGTAAGGATTGCCATCATGGTGTAGAATCCGAAACGCTCACCCATATTGGCAAGAGCAGCAGGGATTAATCCTTTAGGTTGATTTTTAAACATAGTTAATTATTTAAGATTAGTATTAATTTATAATTATTTTACTATTTGTAATCAGAAAAACTTGTCATTTCATAATGTAGAAAAAAAGAAATAATCTACAAAAAAGATTATTTCTTTTTTTAAATTTATTTTATGTAACAAAAAAAGACCCTTTTTTCAAGGGTCTTTTTAATTATTTATTTCCTAAACCTTTATTTTTTCTTAAAAATGTTGGAATGTCTAAATCTCCATTTGAATCATTTGAAGATTGTGTTGTAGATGTAATTGTATTTGAACTTCTTTTTCTCCAAGCATCTGCAACAATATTTTCATATTGAGATCCTGTTCGTCTTTCTTCTTCTTTTTCAAATCCTGTTGCAATAACTGTAATTTGAAGTTCATCTCCCATAGATTCATCTATAACTGTACCAAAGATAATATTTGCTTCTGGATCTGCACTTCTTTGTACTAATTCAGCAGCTGTGTTAGCTTCATGTAATCCCATATCGCTTCCACCTGTAATATTAATAATAATTCCTCTAGCACCTTCAATTGATGTTTCTAACATTGGACTTTGAATAGCTTGTTTTGCAGCATCTTCTGCTCTATTTTCACCACTTGCACATCCAATACCCATATGTGCCATACCTTGATTTAACATTATTGTTCTAACATCAGCAAAATCTAGGTTAATAACACCAGGTACTGAAATTAAATCTGATATACCTTGTACACCTTGTCTTAAAACATCATCAGCCATTCTAAAAGCTTCAATCATTGATGTTTTTCTATCTATAACTTGTAATAACTTATCATTTGGGATAACAACTAATGTATCAACTTTTCCTTTTAAGCTAGCAATTCCTCTTTCAGCTTGTGCTAATCTTTTTTTACCTTCAAATGTAAATGGTTTTGTAACAACACCAATTGTTAATATTCCCATTTCTTTTGCTGTTGCAGCAACTATTGGAGCGGCACCTGTTCCAGTTCCTCCTCCCATACCAGCTGTTACGAATACCATGTCAGCACCTTTTAATACTTCAGCAATTTCTGCTCTACTTTCTTCAGCTGCTTGAGATCCGATATCTGGATTTGCTCCAGCACCTAAACCTCTTGTAAGTTTTTCACCTATTTGAATCTTTGAATTTGCTTTTGACTCGTTTAATGTTTGTCTGTCAGTATTTACAGCTATAAACTCAACATTTCTAATTCCTGCTTCAATCATTCTGTTTACAGCATTATTTCCTGCTCCTCCAACACCTATAACTTTTATTGTTGCTGTTCCATCCATCATGTAGTTTAAGTCATTATCATCCATAATCATAAGGTATATCCTCCTTTTTATTTCTATATATTAAAAATTAAAAACTTTATAAATATTTAAAATCTTTTGTTATAGCCAATTTTATGAATAGAAAAAGTCTTTAACTTTTTCTAATAAATTTTTAAACACGTTTTTCTCTGTTTTTACAGATATACTACTAGAAACTGTTTTTGCATATGGTCTTGCTGCTATATATCTAACTAGAGCATAACTTACTCTATAAGTTGATTTTACTGTGCTAACAAGTCTTCCTGTAGAAATTTTTACTGGAATATTTAAAATAATTTTTCCAGCCATATCACTTTTATTTATATTAATGATTCCTTCTCCAGTTAAGATAACATTATTTATATTATTTTTTATTCCTCTTGAAGTTATATCTCTATTAACTAAAGTGAATATTTCTTCAATTCTTGCTTCTATGATTTCTATTAAATCTGAACTTTTTATTGTCATATTTTTAGAATCCATATCTTTGCAAGTATTTAAAACTATATTGTTATCATTATCTATAAATGATCTTAATGCTAAACCATATTGTCTTTTTAATTTATCAGCTTCTTCTCTTGATATGTTTAATACATATGCAATGTCGCTTGTTATATTATCTCCACCTAATGCTATTGTATTAGTATAAATAAATGTAGAACCATTGAATATTCCTATTTCAGTATTTCCAGCCCCTATGTCTAATATCATAACATTATCTGATAATTCGTTTGTATCTAATACCAAATTTCTTTCTGCAAGAGATGTTGGTACAACTCCATCTATTTCTATTCCTGCTTTTTTAAATACAGAAGTTAACTGTTTTATATACTCTTTTTCTGCAAGTATTATTTGCGCTGTTAATGTGAAATTACTACTAAATTTACCAACAGGGTCTTCTACAGCTTTGCCATCTTCTAATATAAATTTATCAGGTACAATATCTATTAAAACTTTATCTTCTGGGATTTCTATATCTCTAACTTGTATTATTGCTGATGCAACGTCTTTTATTGATATACCAGCAAACTTATCTTTTGCATCTTTTACGATACTGTTTTGAACTATTGTTATATACTTACCAGGTATAGTAGTATAAGCAGAATTCACTTGTAAATTTGAAATATCTTCTACTTCTCTAATTGTTTTTGAGATCGCAGCACTTAACTCTTCTTCATCTACAATTTTTCCTTTTTGGATTGCTTGACATTTACAACTTGTACTACAAATAATTTCAATTTGATTGAAATTATTAACTTCACCAACAAATGTACTAACTTTAGAGGTTCCAATATCGATTCCAACGATTATATCCCCTATTGCCAAAGTTAACTCCTCCATCTAAATTATTTTAAAAATTCTATGCGATAAGAATATTACATTTTATCTAAAAAGTCAAGTAAAAATGACATATTTTTGTAATTGAAATGTAATATTTTTGTTATTGTTGAAAAATTCCAAATACATTGCATACTATATAACATTTTATGATTAAATTCAATACAAAATTCGACATTTTTATTATTTTATTTTGCTTTTTTTAAAATAAAAATCTATTATTTTATATATTTAACTTCATACATAAAATAATAGACTTTACTTTATTATTTTTTTAATTTATACAATGTATAACATTCTTTTTCGCAGTATGCGTTTTTAAAAAACTTATACCCTTCAGTTCTATATTCAACCTCATATTTTCCAGTACTTTCAATTACGTCTTCAATCATACCTAGTCTAAAATCACCATCATCCCATTCTAAAACTATATATTCTGGAACTTCAGTAAAATATGATATATCATAATCTTCAAAGTTAGTATACATGTAAAAATCCTCATTACTTGTTGACCATCTATAGATTGCTTCATCCATATTTTGATATATATTTTTATCAAAATATGGTTGTAACGATACTACTTTATACCCAAAACCAAATATTTTTTTATCTTGATAAACATTTTCTTGAATATATTTTGCCATCTTTTCTGCACCACTATAACTATACATTAAATCATTAAATCCACTTTGAGCAGAAAAAATTGTATATATGATTAAAACTGTTACAAATAATTTATCAAAATATTTTGATTTCTCTTTTAACTCTTCATAATGAGAAATAATTCCAAACATCATTACAAAAAATAAAATTCCACTATGATGACTTGCAAATCTTATTGCAAACATGAATAAAAATAAAATTCCAGTTACAATTGATATATCTTTATTTTTCAAGAAAAATACTTTTGCAAATAATATTAAGAATAATACTATACCTATAATATTAAATATTCTTGAATATATATTTCCAAAACCAATTAAACTTTCCATTATACTTTTTACTATTTGTGGAAATGTATAAACTGCAGCAACAGTCATAAATAAATCATTTCTAGGACATAAAATTATAGCTTCTAATATTAAACTAATTCCAAAAACTATAAAATATTTTATGTTTTTTCTAATTGTTCCTGGTGTCATTAATTCTATAAATAACATTAAGACAAATACACACGCTATAACTACTCCATGCATACTTATTAATGATAAAAATACTAATGACAATATGTATCTAAGTGGCTTTTCGAGTCTTGTTTTATATGTAATGAGCATCAATGAAAACGCTAAAAACAAGTAACAATAGCTTCTAGCAACAATCGTATATTGATACCAAACATAAAATGTAAATGGTAATAATATTTTTACATATCTAGGTGCGTCAACTTTAGTTAAAAATACAATTAATCCAATTAACGAAATTATAATTGGAACAATATATAAATATTCATATGTTAATCCCAAACTCATAAAAAACTTCAATGTTAAATGCCATAATGGAAATGTTCCTTCATATCTTGCAATATCCCAAACAATTTCATATACACTAGCATCTCTTGCAATTAACCAACTCTGTGCTTCGTCAACCCATGGTTCGTGATTATAACCTATTAGCAATGAAATAGCTAAAAATACAATAATAATTAATATATTTATTTTTTTCATTGTTTTACCTTTCTAGTCAATTAAGCATTTTGTGTTTCTTCATTATCGTTTTTTTCTTGTTTTTTCTTTTTTCTTTCTTCAATAATTTCTATACATCTATCAATATAATGTCTTCTTATTATTGCTAAATTTGTAAACATTCTTCCAACAAAAACAACAATTGCTGCTAAGTAAATATCAACATTTAATTTTTGTCCTAAAAATGTTAAAGCAATTGATAATATTGAATTACCAAAAAATCCTGATAAAAATATTTTTAAATCAAAATTTCCTTTTACTACTGATGCAATTCCTCCGAAAACTGAATCTAATGCTGCTATTATAGCAATTGATAAATAACTAGAATATGTATATGGAATTACTGGTGCAAATACACCTAATATTGCTCCTAATACACATCCAATAAGTATTGCAATATATATCATTTTTTATTCCTCCTTATTTTTCTCTACATTTTCTTTTGCATGTTCAAATTTTTGCTCTCCATTATATGCTGGAACTACAATATGATCTTCTACTACATAAGATACATCAATTCCATCTACATTCATTAAATCAATATAACCACCTTTTATATTCAAAGCACTTTCAAAATATTTCTTATCTCCAATTGCTTTTATAATAAATGGTCCAGATATTTTCTTAGAATTTACCATAACAATTCTATCTTTAATTGTAACAATATCACTCATTGCAACAATTCTTTCATCATTTATTGAAATAGCTTCCGCTCCTGCTATATTTAATTCATTTACTAATTGTAATAAATGAGAATAATTTACACTTTTATTATCTGTATCTTTTAATGTTATTATTATCCCTTGGCCTTGCATACTAATATATCCTAAATAACTTTCCGCTTCTTTTACTTCTTCTTGTAATACAGTAGAAGTATTAGCATTTGCTTCTAATTCTTGTCTATATTCATTTATTTTAGAATCAACTTCTTCCATTTTTGTTTCAATATCTTCATATTTTTCTTTCCATAAAGCCAATTCTGATCTTAATTCTGTTTCTCTCATTGTTTCTATAGCTGTTATATCCGTTTCATCAACAGTTTTAAATTGAGTAAACATTATCATCGTTAAAATAAATGCTGTACACCCAGCACAAATTGTCATTGTAATTTTACCCTTCACACTACTTCACCTCTATTCAAATATTGTTGCATAATTAAATTTGTAAATTCCTTCATATTTTGGAATAACAATTGTTTCTTTTTCAATTGGATCAATTTTTACATCAACACCATCATTAATCATTAGTTCCATATATCCACCTGGCATTGTTACTGCTCCGTAAAGTTGTGTTGGTGATCCTATGGCTTTTATAACATAAGGAACTCCTACTTTTTCTCCATTTATTAAAACAACATTTCCCGCACAAGTAATTGAAGATTTACTTACTATTCTTTGCCCATTTATTGAAATTGCTTCTGCATCTGCATTTTTTAATGCATTCACAAGTTCATACAAATCTCCATCATGAACAATATATTCATTAGACCAAGAACCACCTAATGCAGTAGAATCTCCATCTTTTACTGTAATTATTATCCCTTTTCCAACTAGTTCAGTATTTCCCAATAAAGAATTATAATTACTTAATTTTGTACTTAATCCACCAAAACTCTCATCAGAACTTGCGACTTGATCTCTTAAAGAATTTAAAACTTTTTCTTTTTCTTCAAGTTTTTCATATGCATCTTCATAGTTTTCTTTCCATCTTAATACACTGTCTCTTAATTCGTTTTCTACTAGAGTTTTTCCAACAGTTGTAGTACTTTTTGATACTGTGTTTATTTGAATAGCAATACCTGCTGTTAAGAAAAAACACATAACACCTAATATTATTGAAGTTTTTAGATTCTTATTCATTGCTTCTCCTTTCAAATTAATAACTACTTGGTCTAAAATATGGATTTTGTTCATTTAAATCCATATTTAAGAATACCTCTCCACTTTTTCCTTTAGAAGCTTCTAATATAGAATTCAAATATAGAATTCTAGTATTTAAATTAGAACAATCTCCTAAATAAACTTTTTTACCTTCTGTTTCTAAAATTATTGTATAATTTTTATCATTTGAAATATCTATTTTAGTTACCAAATCAGCTAATCCATTACTTTTTGCAGCTTCATATATTTTTATAACCATATCCATTTTTTTCAAATCATCTATTGTTATTCTATTTCCTGCTTTTATATTACTTAAGTCTGTTGTAAAACCAATTAATATTGGAATATTTAATTTTTCATTTGATATCTCAAGCATATAACCTTGATTATTTATATATACATAGCTATCAGCAAATTGTAGCATATATTTTGGAGTTCTTTCTTCTACAATAATTTTTACTGTAGAAGGTAATTTCTTTTCTATTTTCACATTTTCTATATATGCATTTTCTTTTATCTTTTCTATAACATCATTTTCATTAAATTTAAAAATATTTGTATATGTTTGAAGTCCAGACAAACTAACTATTTTTTCACTTGAATTTGTACTATTTCCTTCTACTATAATATTTTTAACATTAAATAATGGAGAATTCAATATAAGCAATATTGCTATAATTACAAGAATTGTGCAAAATAATATTTTGCTTTTTTTAGTAATCTTTTTATTCTTTGTAGTTATTTTTTTCTTTTTACTTTTACCATTATTTTTCTTTTTGGTATTATTTTTAATATTAACACCAACAACTATTTCATCATCCAAAATTATTCACCTTCTTCTCGAATAATATTTGCTCCTAAATCATTAAGTTTTTTATCAAAATTTTCATATCCTCTTAATAAATATTCCAATTTATCTATTTTTGTAATTCCTTTTGCTGACATTCCAGCTAAAACCATCGCAGCTCCACCTCTTAAATCTGTTGCTTCGACATTTGCTCCATGTAAATTTTTAACACCTTTTATAATCATAGTATTACCATTTATAACAGCTTTTGCTCCCATTCTTTGTATTTCTTGCATAAATTTAAATCTGTTTTCAAAAATGTTTTCTGTTATTATTGAAGTTCCTTTTGATAAAGTTAGTAGTGTTGATAGTTGTGGTTGTAAATCTGTTGGAAATCCTGGATAAGGCATTGTTTTTATATCTATAGATTCTAATCTTTTTTTTGCATTTATCGCCACAGAATTTTCAAAACACTTAATTTCACATCCAATTTCTATCAATTTACTTATTAATGGACTAATATGTTTTGGAATTACATTATTTATTTTTACCATCCCGCCAGTTATAGCTCCCGCAATCAATAACGTTCCTGCTTCTATTCTATCTGGCATTATTTTGTATGAACCGTTTTTTAAACTTTTCACACCTACTATTTTTATTACGTTTGTTCCAACACCAGATATTCTTGCTCCAATTTTATTCAAAAATCTTACCAAATCTGCAATTTCTGGTTCCCTTGCGGCATTATTAATTATAATTTCATGTTCTCCTAGAACACTTGCTAATATTATATTTTCCGTAGCTCCTACACTAGGAAAATCTAATTCAATAATTTTCGACTCTATTTTATCACACTTACACTCCACATATCTACTATTTTCATTGATTTTTATCCCAATTCTCTCAAAACTTTTCAAATGTAAATCTATTGGTCTTGCACCAATATCACATCCACCTGGATATGAAAATTTTACATTCTTAAATCTTGTTATTAATGCACCAACAATTATAACTGAAGATCTTAACTTTCTCATTAAATCTTCTGGAATTTCAGTACTTCTTATATCCCTAGAATTAATAATTAATTTCTTCTTTTCTTTTTTTATTTTGCAACCTAATATTTCTAATATTTGTAATGTTATTTTTACATCTTCAATTTCAGGAACATTATATAATTCTGTTGTTTTTCCACTTATTATTGTTGCTGCTAAAATTGGTAATGTTGCATTTTTAGATCCTGCAACATCAACTTCTCCATATAGTCTACTTCCGCCTTTAATTATGTATTTATACATAGCATTTCCTCCCATAATATGATGGTACATATTATGAGAATTTAACATAATTTGTTACTACAAGTCTATTTAAGAACTAATTTATCTACTTTTGAACGTACATATTTTTCTAATTTATCCATAAAAATATTGGGTTCTATTTCTTTTTTTGCCACCATATCTAAACCTTTTTCCCAACTAGCAGTTAATTCTGGGTTTAACATATCTGGTATCGATTTAAATACTACATCATATATTGCTTCACCTTTTTGAGTTGGTGTAATTATTTGAGTTTTTGAATTTATTTGAATATAGTTTATTCTTTCTAATTTTTTTATAATTTCTCCTCTTGTTGCAGAAGTTCCTATACCAGCACCTTTTATTTGCTCTCTTAATGCTTCATCCTCAATTAATTTTCCGGCATTTTCCATAGCAAGTACCATACCTCCAGAATTATATCTAGATGGTGGTGATGTTTCTGAATCTTTTGTTTCGTAGTTTAAAACTTTTATTTCTTGTCCTTTTTTTAAATTAGAAAAAACATTTAAGTCTTTTTCTTCTTCATCATTTTTTATTCTATTTTTTAAAACTTCTAAATAACCTTGATTGGTACAAACTTTTCCACTTGCAAAAAACTGTTCATTTTCCACCTCTATTGTCATATTTACTTTATTATATTCCGCTGGTGGATAGAAAATAGCAATAAATCTTTTAACAATCAATTTATATACTTCTTTTTTCAAATCTGCTAATTTATCATAATTTTCAAAGCCTTGTCCTGTAGGAATAATTGCATAGTGATCTGTAATTTTGCTATCATTTACATATTTAGTTTTTGTTAAATTTGTACTATATTTTTCATTAACCATTTTAGAAATATAAAGACTTACTTCTTCATCTTTAAAATTCTTATATAATCCGTTTAAATTTTTACCAATTTCTTTAGCAATAGCTGTTGATAATACTCTCACATCAGTTCTTGGGTAAGTAACTAATTTTTTCTCGTATAACTCTTGAATAATTTCTAGAGTCTCATCTGGTTTTATTTTAAATACTTTTGTACATTCATTTTGTATTTCTGCCAAATTAAACAAAAGTGGTGCATTCTCTTTTTGTTTTGATTTT
>JAZQTI010000021.1:0-4399 GCA_045630665.1 Candidatus Scatovivens sp. | reverse complement strand
TAATTATTTATTTTCTTCTTTTACTTCACTATTTATTTCTTCTTTTTTATTATCTTTTTTAGAAGTTTTATTTATTAAAACAATTGTAACCACACATGTAAGTGAAACAACTACAGCTATAACTACTGCAAATAAAACAATTTGTTCTGGTGTAACTTGTATTGTTATTAATTTATCCTCTTCATTTTCTTCTACTGTATTTTCTTCATCACCAGTTACATTATCTTCAGCGGTTAATTTAGGTACTTCTATAACAGTAAAATCTTCAAAAGTTGGTAATTCCAAATCTGTTGTTTGAACAAATTCAACATCATCAAAATATGGTGTTATAATACATCCTTCTATTCCATTATAAGAAATATAAGAAGAATTTCCTGGATAGTACTCATATTTTTGTGCTATTTTAGTGTTTTTTGGTATTGTTCCAAGTACTTTAATATTATCTAAATCGTAGTCATTCGGATTCTCAAACATAAATGAATCTACATATTTATCATATATTTTTAACTCTTCATCTGATGTATATATTGCAATTTCTTCTCTTTCAAACAAACCTTCTCTATCGCTAACTATTCCCCATTGACCATTATATTTAACATAATAAGATTGTCTCCATGGATCTAATTGTATACAATTTTTAATAATTGTTTTTGCTGGTATTGTTCCAATTTTTCCACCAATCTCAAATCCTGTTTTAAATTCATAAAATTCTACTTCTTCTACAAATATCTCTTCATCTTCTATATATGTACCTAATGTATCTAATTCGCAAACCCAACCAGAATTTCCTTCATATGTTGTATAATACCATGGATTATCATATGATTCTTTTTCTGAATAAACAACTATTTCTGTTCCTCTTGGAAGATTTACATTCATTTTCTCATATGCCAAACTTGGTCCATTATATAGTTCTGCCCCCTCTTCTGAAACAACTACTTTATTCTTTGGCTTATCAAAATCTAATTTTTTAGCCACATGTACTTCTTCAACTGGTGCTATATCTTTTAAATTAACTGTAGCTGTAGAATAAGTATCAGTGTCTAATTCAAATGAAGCATATAGTTCTCCATCCTCTGCATCTGTGTATTCATATGATATTTCAATTTCATCACCATATTCAAGACTTATAACTAAATCACCTTCATAATTATAACAATCTATCCCATCTGGATTAATAACTGTTGCTTTATATGGTTCAATCATTGGTGCACTCATATCTGCTTGTACACATAATTGTAAGCTAAACACCAAAATCATTAAAAGCATTATTGTTTTTAAAATTTTTTTCATATACATTTCTCCTTTACTTTATAATAAATTAATTATTTCTCCAAACAAATAAGAGAATATATTTAATATTAAAGACAACAAATATGGATTTATTTTTTTAAAATTTAGATATCTTTTGTAAATAAATCCTTCTGTTATTACTGCCAATATTTCTAACACAACTATTCCTATATTTCTAGTAAATATTCCAAAGTAAAAATTCAAGAATATTGTAATAGCATTCAAAATAGGGTTAGTCATAATATTAGCCAAAACAACATTTAATAAATCTTTTTTATTTCTTATTCCAATAATAAAACTAGCACAAGTTTCTATTATAACAGTTAAAATTGCGGCTCTTGCCATATAATAAGGAATTTCATTAATTAGCATCTTTTTTTATCTCCTTAATAGCAAATACAATTGCAAGTATAATCATAGCTAGAAGCAAAAAAGTTACAATAGAAAACAAAACCATATTTTCTCTAATAAATATTTCATTAAATATTAGATTCATCTTTTTTTACCTCCTTATTATCTTTTTTTAGAACATATAATAATATACCTGTACAAACAAGAGACATTATTGCAATCATACTTATATTTATAATTTTATTTGTAATAGTTACAAAAAATATTGGTACTGTTCCTAAAAATAAACCTATAGTAGTAAATCCAAATGCCAAACCTGGAGTGTTTTTTAGTACCGAAACTAATATTGCTAGTGTAATTGACATAGTCATACTAAACAAAGCTACACCGATTAAAGATACTACCATCATATTATCTCCTATGCATAAAAATGGTATTGCTAAAACAGTGCTT
Source organism: Candidatus Scatovivens sp. (assembly GCA_045630665.1). Taxonomy (GTDB): domain Bacteria; phylum Bacillota; class Clostridia; order TANB77; family CAG-508; genus Scatovivens. Next base: position 2,302 of record JAZQTI010000021.1, on the reverse strand, counting down.
AATGTTGCCACTTTTCTAATACCCAAACAATCAGATAAGATTCCACCTAATGCTTTACCTATTCCCATTGTAAAATATAAAAGAACAGCTTGAGGAATTGTTTTATTCCATGATGTTGGAATTCCATATCCTAAATATCCTCTTACAATTACAACAAAAACTGTAAGTAATATTACTGTCATTGGTGATATTGAGGACTTTGTATAATTAAATTCTCTACAATTACATTCTTTTTTATTATATGTTTCAGCTAATAAAACAAATGGTAATAATGAAATTATTAGTAATCCAATTGCCCAAAATGGAACAATAGAAGTTGATAACAATTTACCTAAAATAACACCAAAAGAACCACCAGCAACAAAGATTGCACTATGAGATAACATCCCATTTGAACATTTCAAGGTCACTTCAGCGCCATTTACGTGTATACATGCATTTCCTAAACATAATAATATTAATGATATGAATTTATTTATGCCTGTACAAAAATAAAGTAAATATGCTACAAGCATAAGTGTTATCCCAATCAAACTAAATTTAATTTTAGGATATTTATCATTTATATATCCAATCATAGCTTGTGGAACGAATGCTAATCCGTCATAAATAAATGGAACAAGCCAAACAATTAATGAGCCATTTGTTATTTTATGTAGCATATAAAAACTTGCTATTTCAGTTATTAGATGTATGTATGAATATAAATAACCCGCTCCAATATTTTTGCTTTTTAATGTTTTTATTATTTCTTTCATATAAACTCCTACATAAAAATTATATTATAAACATGTTCTTCTACAATTATTTTAATTTTTATATGTTTTAATATATTTCTATATAATTATATTTCTTATATGTATTAGACTTATTTTTTAAAAATTTGGTTCATCTTTTAATTAAAAAATATCTCCAATATTTTTCTTTTTTAAAGTTTTAAACACATCTTTATCTTTTTTAGTTATTACTTCTTCTTTTATTTCACCACATTTGCAAGATTTTATTTCAATTCTTCCATTTTGTATTTTAGGATGTCTTAAAATTCTTTTTGTGTTTTCATTCGCTTTAAAACAACCTTTTTTCATACTAATTGCAACATATGAAAATTTTTCATCTTCAAATCCAATTTCAGCATCTTTTAAATATTTATGTTCTTTTGTCCTTTGAACTCTAACACTTGATGCACACCAATCATTTTTTGAAATATCACATCTTCCAGAAAATCCTGTACATGGTGCTATAATTTCATAACCATTTTCAAAAGCATAATCACGAATATTTTTAATATTTTCAAAACCTTCAGGTGTTCCTGGTTCTACAACTAATAAAACTTTATTTGTATACTTTAATACTTTTTCTATAACTTTTAATCTATTCTCTTCGCTTAGTTCATTAATTATATAAGACAATATACATAAATCTTTAGAGAAATTTAATTGTTCATTTAAAATATCTGCATCTATAAATTTTATGTTTTTTAATTCTTCATTATAAGAAAAATATTTTTGAGATAGCTCTCTCATAGCTTTTTCTCTTTCTAAACAAACAATGTCTTTTACATCAAAAGTATCAATAACAGCCCATTCAGCAGCTCCAGTTCCAGAACCTATGTCTAGCAAAGAATCAATTTTAAAATCCTGTATTTCTTTTATTTTTTCTAAGCAAGTTCTAATTGCAGAATATGTTGCAGGCATTCTTATAACTGAATAAGAAATTGTATCTAAATCACTTTTTAGAAATGTCTCACCAGTTCTCTTATTTTCCATATATCTTTTACTTAATTTTAATGCAGCTTCTTTTAAATCTTTTATATTATACTTTTCTATTTCTTTTCCGATTGCATATTCTAATAAATCTGGTATTTTCATATTTTTAATTATCCTTTTTATTTTCTAATTTATTGTGAGCTCTACCACAAGCAATAATAAACAAAATATTAGGTAAATATGTAAGTACAAACTCGAGTTGTGTATAAAAATTCCCTACTACTTCATAAAAGAAATATAAATTTAACATCAAACTAATTATTCCCCATATCCAACATGCAGTTAACTTTCCATTATTTTTTCCTAATGTATATCTTTTTCCACAAATTGCTGCAATAAATAATGGTACCAACATGAAAAAAGTTATAAAAAAGCTTGTAAATAATAAATCAATACTAAAATTAAAATTAATAGGTCCAATTAAACTAAAAATAAAACCTAAAATTCCCAAAATAAACATAAAAGAAAACTCTAACATAATTATTCTAGAAATCATTAAAAGAAAACTTTTATTTCTTTCATTTTCTTCCTCATCT
>JAZQTI010000020.1:0-2057 GCA_045630665.1 Candidatus Scatovivens sp. | reverse complement strand
TTGTAATTTGTTGTTTACTTATTTTTCTAATTTTATTATTTTAGTTGCAATTTTTTCAATAAATCTTTCATCGTGTTCTACAAAAATAATAGTAGGATTGTACTTTAAAATTGTATCTTCTATTTGTTCTCTTGTTATAATATCTATATAATTTAAAGGTTCATCCCATACATAAATATTTGCTTGTTCTGAAATACTTTTGGCTATTAAAATTTTTTTCTTTTGACCTTCACTCATATCTTGAATATTAGTATCAAAATCATTTTGTGATAATCCCATTTTAATTAACATTGCTTTAAAAATACTTTCATCAACATTGTTTTCTTTAGCAAATAACTTTAATTTTCCTTTTAAGTTATCTGTGCTTTGAGATACATAAGATATTTTTAAATCATTAATAATTTTAAAATTACCATTATACTGCAATTCTTCTCTTAATAGTAATTTTAATATACTTGATTTTCCAATTCCGTTTTTGCCTATTATTGCAATTCTATCTCCGTCGTTTACTTCAAAAGAAATTGGATTAAATATTTCTTTATTATTATATTTTATTTGTAAATTATTCAACCAAATTAATGGATTTCTATTAGTTGTTAAAGGGATTAATTTTAAATTATTACTTCTATCTATATTCTTTAACAAATTACTTTTTTCAGCTATTGATTTTTCGATTTTTTGCTCCATAACTTTAGAAGTTTTCATTACTTTAGCAGCCTTATGCCCAATAAATCCTTTATCTATATATGTTTCCGAATTATATTTTTGACTTTTGTCTTTTTCAGCTTCATTAGACCATTTTGCAGTATTTTTTGAAGCTATTTCAAGCCTACTAATATCTTTTTGTATTTTTTCGTTTTGCATTATTTCAAAATTGTCTTGTCTATCTTTATTTTCTTTCCAAGATGAAAAATTGCCTTGTTGAATTTCTATGTTAGTATTATTTATTGCAATTATATGATCTATAACTTTATCTAAAAAGATTCTATCGTGCGATACTAATATAAATCCTTTTTTCTTTTTCAAATAATTAACTAAATTATTTCGAGTTTCAATATCTAAATGATTTGTAGGTTCATCTATAAGCAAAAAGTTATTTCCCTTTAAAAATAAGCTTATTAAAAGAATTTTTACTTGTTCACCACCACTTAATTGATTAAAACTTCTATATAATATTTCTGGATTAGTATTAAGCAAGTTTAATTCTTTTATAATTTCCCAATCTTCACTATTAGGCGAAATATCATTAACAATTTCTATTGCTATTTTATTTTTATTTGAAACTTCAAATGGAAAATAATCAACATCAACATTTTTTGATATTGTTCCTTTATATTCATAAATTCCTTGTAATAATTTTAAAAATGTTGTTTTGCCTTTTCCATTTCTTCCTATTAAACCTAATTTCCAATCAGTATCTATATTAAATGAAACATTTTCAAAAATATTATTATAACTACCATCATAACTAAATGATAAATTATTTACACTAATTAAAGACATTGTTTCTCCAATCTATTCTACAAATTACTATTTTCCTTTCTCATTATATCACAAATATTTTAAAATAAATATACTCAAATTTATTTCCGCCGTTTTTTCAAAAAATAAAAAAATCAAGGAACGCTCAATTCCTTGATAAATGTGGTTGCGGGGGTAAGACTGGAACTTACGACCTTCGGGTTATGAGCCCGACGAGCTGCCAACTGCTCCACCCCGCGATATTTAGTACTTTTCTAGTATACGCTTATCTTTGTATTTTGTCAACCCTTTGTTGTAATTTTTTTATATATTACTATTATATTTAAAAATCCCCTTTTTATTCCTATTATTTAAATATTTCTTTAAATTACTTGATTATTATAAAAAAACCGTCTATAATATATAAGTATTTTATTATTAGCACCCGTAGTTTAGTTGGATAGAATGCAAGGCTACGAACTTTGACATCGGGGGTTCGAATCCCTCCAGGCACACCAAGAAGTAGAAAATTAAAGCTACTTCTTTTTTATTTTATGAAATAAAAATTAATGGATTCGAAAAGGAGGAAAAGAAAA
>JAZQTI010000019.1:0-10869 GCA_045630665.1 Candidatus Scatovivens sp. | reverse complement strand
TGAATAAAATGGAGGATTATCAATGAAAATTTACCCAAGATTATATTGTAAAAATGTATTAGAAGTAACCCCAAAAATATTAGAGGAAAATAATATAAAAGCTCTAATTTTAGATGTTGATAATACATTATTAGATTTCGATTTGAAAATAATAGATGGATTAGAAGCATGGGGAAAAGAAATGAAAGAAAATGGTATAAAATGTATCATTTTATCTAATAGTAATAAAGAAACAAAAGTAAAAATGGTTGCTGATTTGTTAGGAATAGATTATATAAAATTCGCTATGAAACCATTAAAAAGAGGTTTTAAATTAGCACAAAAAAGATTAGGAATACCAAACGAAAATATTGCTGCAATAGGTGATCAAATATTTACAGATGTTATTGGAGCAAACCGTTCAAAAATGTTTTCAATACTTGTAAAACCTTTAGCTGAAAAAGATTTATGGATGACAAGATTCAAAAGACCAATAGAAAATTTAGTAATAAAAAAATATTTAAAAAGTATAGGTGGTTAAAATAATGTATTTTAATAACGTACATATATTAATCTATGTTGCAATATTTATACTAGGACTATTTGTTGGAAAAGTTATGGCATGGTGTAATTTAAGACTTCCAGAAAAAAAGAAAGTATTTTCAAAAGACTTTTTTGAAGAAAATAAAAAAGGACTTAAATACAATTATGTTTTTATGATTTTAATAGGAATTCTATATGTAGCCTTATTATATAAATTTGGCATAAATGAAGAAGGAATATTAAAAAATTTAGAACTAATAAAATTTTTAATATTATTACCATTAGTAGTTTTAGTATTTGCAATAGATATTAAACACAGAATTATACAAAACAGAGTAACATTAACAATATTAGAAATAGGATTAATTATAACTTTTATTTATGGAATTACAAATGTAAATATGGCAAAAGAATACATATTAGGAATGATTACAGGTGGAGCAATTTTTGGTTTTATTACATTATTAGGTGGTTTGATTTTTGGAAAAGAAGCACTTGGATTAGGAGATTTAAAGTATACAGCATCAGTAGGATTATTCTTTGGAGTAACATCAATTGCTGAAATATCAATGTTATCATTTTTTATAGCAGCTGCTGTTTCAATTATTGTAATAATAGTGAGATTAATAACCAAAAACAAAGATGAATATATACCATTTGGACCATTTTTAGCAATTGCAACTATTATATGTGTTTTTTTACCAACAAATTTTGTTTTTGATAATTTTATGTTTCTTTGTAAAATAATAAGTTCGAAGATACCAATAATATAGGAGGGGATTATTATGAACCCAAGAATAAAATGGTTAAGAAATCAATTAATTCCTTTAAAATTGGAAGGAATTATTGTTTCAAATCCAATAAACGTAAGATATTTAACAGGGCTTTCAGAAGAAGGAACTTTGATTATAGCACCAAAAGAAAATGTATTTATTACAGATAGTAGATACATTGAAAGTGTGAATCACAAATTAACTTTAGATGATGAAATAATAGCTTATGATTCTAGAAACCTTAGCAAATATGATTATGAAGGATTTTTTATGCTTGATGAAAATGTTGGTTTTGAAGAAAGCTATGTAACTTATGAAAAATACAAAAAATATTTGCATACTTATCAAGTAAATTTATTAGAAACAGAAGGATTGATTGAAAACCAAAGAATAGTAAAAGATCAAGAAGAATTTGAATGTATAAAAAAAGCTTGTGAAATAACAGATAAAGCATTTGAATACATTATTAGAAATATAAAATCTGGAATGACAGAAAAAGAAGTTGCATTTGAACTTGAAAAGTTTATGATTTCAAATGGAGCAGATGAAATTGCTTTTGAAACAATTGTTGCTTTTGGAGAAAATTCTTCAATGCCTCATGCAGTTCCAACCGATAGAGTAATTCAAAAAGGTGATATTATTCAATTTGATTTTGGAGCAAAATATAAAGGCTATTGTTCAGATTTTTCTAGAGCTGTTTTTGTAGAAGAAATAAAAGATGAATACAAAGAAGTATATGATTTTGTTTTACAAGAACAAAAAAAGTTAAAAGATAGTTTAAAAGATGGAGTAAATATAAAAACTGTTATAAAAGATAGAGAAACAGAATATAAGCTTAAAAATTATCAAGTAATGCATGCATTTGGGCATGGTGTAGGTTTAGAAATTCACGAATTACCAGTGCTTCGTTCAAATCAAGATAATATTTTAAAAGAAAATTCGATAATTGCAATTGAACCTGGTGTATATATTCCAGGAAAATTTGGAATAAGAATAGAAGACACATTTAAAGTAACAAAATTTGGTTCTGAAAATATAACGAAGTCTAAAAGTGATTACACAATAATTAAATTAGGCTAGATACTTGATTAGTTTAATAAAGTGTGATAAAATTTATAAGAATTATAATAATATAATAAAAAGAAAAGGGGAGAATTAAAAATGGCTGACGTATACATGGCAGGAGATTTAAGAAATAACAATACATTCGAATTAGAAGGAAATGTTTTCAAAGTTGTTGAATTTCAACACGTAAAACCTGGAAAAGGAGCAGCTTTCGTTAGAGTTAAAATGAAAAATGTTATAACAGGTGCTGTTATAGAAAGAACATTTAACCCATCTGAAAAATTACAAGGTGCTGAAATAGAAAAAAGAGAAATGCAATATTTATACAATGATGGTGGATTATATTATTTAATGGATAATGAAACATATGAACAAATTCCTTTAAATGAAGAACAATTAGGAGATGCATTAAAATATATTAAAGAAAATATGAATGTAACTGTATTATCTTTTAAAGGTAAAGTATTTAACGTAGAACCACCAATGTTTGTTGAATTAGAAGTTACATATACAGAACCAGGATTTAGTGGAAACACAACAACAACATCTGGAAAACCTGCTACATTAGAAAATGGTTTAGAAATATCAGTTCCATTATTTGTTGAAATCGGTGACATCGTTAGAATCGATACAAGAACTGGTTTATATATGGAAAGAATTTAATCATTAAAATATAATAAAGGATCGACGGCTATGCCGTCGTGTTTTATTGTCAAATGTAAATGACACCCTGTAGTTGCTCCGTTTGTAAATCTTCCTGATGAGTCTATGTATTTTGGATTACCAGTTGAAAGATACTTTGGATCAACAATTCCAATTATTTGATCTGATTCAATAAAATCATTAAGTTTAACAATATAATTTGGAGAAAAAAGATAAGAAAATGTTACATAATCTTAAAGATTATGTAATGGTATTTAATTGCAATATAGCATATGATATTTGTAGTAATATATAATAGGAAGGAATATGATAATCATGACAAAAGAAAAAATTCTAAGCATAATATTATTTTTTATTACAATTACAATGTTTATATGCAATAATATAGCATTTGCGATAACACCTGCTATTGCATATAAAGTTGAAAAAATAACAAGTGTAGATGATATAAATAGTAAAAATTTATATCAATATATATTTGTATATGAAGATGAAGATGGAACAAATCATGCATTTGCTGCAACTCTTGCTTCAAATTCAAATGAGATGTCATCAAGAAGTAATCATTGCCCAGTAGAAATTGAAGATGGAGTGCTTACTCTTGTAGAAACAAATTATCCAAATATAGTTTGGAATTTAACAAAAAGTAAAAAAAGTGTTAGTGTAGAAGGAGATTATCCAGTATTACAATCAGCATCTGATATTAATTCAGATACACAAAGAAATCAAATAGAACTTTCAGATAATGGTGGATATCCTGGAATAAGATTTACAAGTAATGGAAACGGATTTACTTTTGTTGAAACTAGTGATGATAAATTTAAAATTTATGAAAATAATTGTAGATCAGCGTTGAATTATCTTTCTTTTAATACATATTTTCAAAAAAGTACAGAAGATGATGCTGTAGAATTTAAAGTATATAAAATAGTAAAACAATACAATTATATATCAAGTAAGTTTTTAACTAATGATGAAGTTGCCGCATTAGATAATGTAGTTGTTTCAAAAAATGTATCAGAAACAACAAATTATAAAGATACAGCAATTGCAGAAGTAAAGCTTTCAACAAATGGTACAAACTATGAAAAAGTTTGTGATATAGTATTAATGTTAGATGATTCTACAAGTGTTTATAATCCACTAGTAAATAATCCAGACAAAACAAGAGCACAAGTAATAAGAGAAGATGCTTTAATGTTTGCTGAAAAATTGCTAGAAATTAATCCTGATAATAGAGTAAGTGTAATTAAATTTGGAAGTAATATAACAAACGAATCTGATGTTGATAGTATAGGTTTTTCAAATGATATTGAAGATATTGAAATTATGATTGGTGGAGATAAAGCAGAAGTTTCATATGGAACTAATTATACAGCAGCATTTAAAAAAGCAAATGAAGTATTAGAAAAACATTCTGATCCAGCTCACGGAAAAGTAGTTATTTTTATATCTGATGGAATGCCATCATTATATAATGATATTTGGTATGAAACATATTCAGATACAGCAGATGCTACAGGGATTGCTAATAATTGGGTTAATTATGTAAGTAATACACCACTTGCAGAAGCTGAATTAATGAAAAAGACTGGTACAGCTATATATACAATTGGTTCTTTAGAAGAAGATGCTTCTATGGATCATTCAACTGGATATATAATTCCAGCTGGAACAACAAAAGATGTATTATTAAATTTAACAACTCATGTTGCTAACTTTTATGAATTTGATGAAATTGAAACAGAATTAGAAAATATATTAGAAAATCTTTTAAAACATTTCTGTTATTGTCCAACAGATGCAGTAGTAATTGATAAATTAACATCTGATATTGATTTATTAACCAAAAAAGTAAGTGAATATATTCCTGAAATTGTATTTAAAAAAGGTGATACAGAAATAGAGAAAATAACATTTAATGAAGATGGTACAGAAGCTTATTCAAGTTTAAATCCTGGAGTAAATATTTTAAATTCAAAATCATTTGCAGGAAAATATATTTCATTTGATGGAAATTCTATTAGATGGGATATAGGGGAATTATATAAATACACATATACACTTGAATTTCCTATTTATTTAAATAAAACTGTTAATACATTTGGAGAAGGAACAGATAGAGGAACAGGTAATTATAGTGTAAGTGATACAACAAAATTGACATATACAGATGTTACAAGTCAAGAAGTAAATAAAGATTTTGTTGATTCTAAACTAGAATGGGTTTCACCAAATCAACCAACTTCAAAACCATCAGCTGGTGGCTCAGGAGAAAATAATTCAGCACCACAAGGAAATGCTAATTCACAACCAGTAGGACAACAAAATAATGGTTCATCTGTAAATACTGGAGATAATCTTCCAAAATATATGTTAATAATTATTTTTGTAGTAGTTACATTAAATTTATTACAATATAAAAACTCAAAAAGTAAAGCAAAAGTTGGAAATAAAAATACAATAGCATTTAGCAAAAAAAATAATACAAAACCAAGAATCGAAAGAAAATTTGGTAAATAAATTTAAAAAAACTCATAAATGTCTATAGATATTTATGAGTTTTTTTATTCTTATATAACAAAAATAAAAAACCTTGAATTAATTCAAGGTTTTTGGCAGGGGTAGTAGGATTCGAACCCACACAAGCGGTTTTGGAGACCGATGTGCTACCATTGACACTATACCCCTAAGTAAATTGACAATAGTAATTTTAGCATATAATGATTTATAATTCAAGTCTAAATTTAAAAAATTATAGAAAATTTATTAGAAAAAACAACTAATAATATAAGGAATTTCTATTTACAAATAAATAAAAATAAAATAAAATATTTATGATAATTGTTGGAATTTTATTCTATTTTGGAGGTATAAAATTTGGAAGAAAATAAAACCAGATTAATTGCAACTACTGTAATTGTAGTATGTATGATAATTTATGTTATATTAGGTGTGGTTAAGTATGCAGAACATGTTTTTAGCGAAATAACAAAAGAAGATTATTCTTTTTTAGAAAATTTCCAATCAACAAAAGAATTTAAAATAATTTCAAGTAATGAAAATAAAGATATAGAACCAATTATAACTGAAATTGCAGAAAAAGAAGGAATAGAATTAAAAATAGATTATGCTGGAACTCTAGAAATTATGGATCTTCTAAATTCGGGAGAAGAATATGATGCTGTGTGGGCTTCAGATTCAATTTGGCTATATATGTTAAATGATGAAGTTAAAGTTTCAGAATCAAAAACAACAAGTATAAATCCTGTAATATTTGCTATAAAAGAGAGTAAAGCTAGAGAACTTGGATTTACAGATAAAGATATTTATACAATAGATATTATGAATGCAATAAATAATGGTGAATTGAAATTTACTATGTCAAATCCAACTCAAACAAATGCAGGAGCAACAGCCTACTTAGGTTTATTATCAACAATAGCAGGAAATCCAGAAGTTTTAACAGAACAACATATGAATGATTCTAATATTAAAGAACAATTAAGAACATTATTTTCTGCTGTAGAACGTTCTTCAGGAAGTGATGACTTTTTAGAAGAATTAGTTATTAATGGAGAATATGAAGCTGTAGTTACTTATGAATCTTCAATTATAAATATAAATAAAGAATTAGAAAGCCAAAATAAAGAAACTTTATATGCATTATATCCAATAGATGGTGTTTCTATTTCTGATTCACCATTTGCTTATATTGATAATGGTGATGACAGCAAAAAGGAAGAATTTTTAAAAATAAGAGATTATATATTAAGTGCAGAAGGTCAAGAAAAATTAGCTGAATTAGGAAGAAGAACTTGGTTTGGTGGAATTAATAAAAATGTAAATGAAGATGTATTTAATCCAGAATGGGGAATTAATACAACAAGATATATTGTTCCAATAAATTTTCCAAGCACTAAAATTATTCAAGAAGCTTTAAGCTTATATCAAAATGAATTAAGAAAGCCAATTCATGCTGTATTTTGTTTAGATTATTCTGGAAGTATGAGTGGAGATGGATATAAACAATTAACTTCAGCAATGAAATATATTTTAAATGAAGAATCAGCCAAAAAAGATTTAATACAATTTACAGAAAAAGATAAAATAACAGTAATTCCATTTAGTACATATGTAATAGATACATGGCATGCAAATAATGGAGTTGAAACAGATAAACTACTAGAAAATATTTTAAATTTAGAACCAACTGGTTCAACAAATATATATGATGCTGCAACAACAGCTTTAAAAGAACTTATAAACGAAGATTTAAATTATGATGTTACAGTTATTTTAATGACAGATGGATTGTCAAATATGGGAAGTGAAGAAGAATTTAGAAATTACTATATTTCTAAAGAAGTTTCTGGAAAAAGACATATTCCAATATATTCAATAATGTTTGGTAATGCTTATGAAGAAGAGTTACAAGAAATTGCGGATTTAACAAATGCAAGAATATTTGATGGAAAAAAAGATTTATTAAGAGCATTTAAAATGGTGAGAGGATATAATTAATGGGGAAGAATAATATGAAAGGACAAATAATATCAGCTTTTATTGGTGCAACTTTTTTTGCTGTACCTTATTTAGGAATGGGAATTTCGGTATTACCTTCATTAGGAATAGGAGCTATTGCATATGGAGCAGGAACTTTAATGTTCTCTGATTCAAAAAAAGAAGAACCAGAAGATAAAGCGGTTACTTTTAAGAAAACTATATTAGATGCAAGAAAACAAAATGCACAGATTTATGCTATGATTTCTAAAATAGACAATCCTCAAATGATTGATAATTTAGAAAAAATTCATGATACTGCAAAAAAAATTATAGATACAGTTGAAAAAAAGAAAGATACATTAAATAAAGCACAAAGCTTTTTTGATTATTTCTTACCAGTTACAGTAAAAATTTTGAAAAAATATGATGATATTGAAAATCAAGGACTAGATAATGAAGAAGTTAAAAAATTTATGAAATCAACTGAGAATATGATAGAAAAAATCGAAAAATCATTTAAAGAGCAATTATCTAAATTATATCAAGCAGATATAATTGATACAGATGCTGAAATGAAAGTTTTTGATGCTATGTTAAGTTCAGAAGGATTTGATAATATAAATGATTTCAAAATTAATAAATAATAGGAGGAAAATCATTTGAAGAAAAAGACTATAGGAATTGCAATTTTTGTTTTATTAATTGTAATAATAATAGCATTAGGTATGCTAAAAGATAATGAAACAGATATTACAAAAAAAGAAAATATTCCAACTCAAACTGTTACAATAGCAGTTGGTGGTGGAAAAGAAGATTTCATTGCAGATGAAAGAGTAAATGAAATCATGAGAGAAAAATATGGATTAGAGCCAATATATGATAGTTGGAGTAATGGAAAGCTAATTGTAAATCCATTAGTTAGAGAAGATGGAACTAAATATGATTTAATGTTCTGCTCAGATCAAAGATTTTATGATTATTATAAATTAGCTCCTGATTATACAAAAGGAGAAGCTGAAAGATATACTGTATTAGATGGTGGATTAACATTAAACACACCGATTGTTATATATAGCTGGGATACTGTTGTTGATGCTTTAATTCAAGAATCTATTGTTACAGAAAAAGATGGAACATATTATATAACTGATATGAATAAATTACTTTCATATATTTTAGAAGGAAAAAAATGGTCTGATATAGGATTAGATATGCTATATGGAAATATAAATATTGCATCAACAGATCCTGTAACATCATCTCCTGGAGCAACTTATTATGGATTATTACTTTCTATAATGTGTGGTGGAAATGTTACAGAAATTTCAATGCAAGAAAATTTACCTAATTTAAAAGCATTTTATGAAAAATCTGGTTATATGAACAATACACCAGCAGATTTATTTGAAAGATATTTAAAAACAGGAATGGGTGGAGAACCTATGATTGTAGATTATGAAAAAAGTATAGTAGAGTTTGCAAATTCTAATCCAGATGGATTTGAACAAGTAAAAGATAATATAAGAATTTTATATCCAACGCCTACAATCTGGAATTCACATTGTATAGCTAGTTTTTCTGAAATAGGAAATGAATACAATAAAGTATTTGAAGATCAAGAAATTAGTCAAATAGCTTGGGAAAAATATGGATTTAGAACAGGTGTTACAGGTGGAAATTATGATGTTTCTGGTTTAGGAATAAATGGAATTCCACAAACAATAACAAGTACGGTTTCAAGTTTAAAGATGAGTATGTATAATGAATTAATATCTTATCTAGGAGGTAATTAAATTATGAAAGAAATTTTTGTAAGTGATGAAACAATAAAAATTGTAGAGGAAAAAGCTAAATTTTTATCATTTGGAGTTGAAAAGAAAGAAACAACAATTCCAGTTCATTTAATTAAGCTTGTACAAAAAGCTTATAATAGTTCTGAAGGAACAGCATCTCTTGCTATTATCTTAGAAACAGAAGATGAGTTCTTTATATCATATGATGAACTTGAAGATATTGATTATGTTTTTAATCAAATTATTGATTTAAAAGAAAGAAAAAAATGTTTTAGAGTTGAACTTTATAATATAGAAACAAAAGAAACAATAGATAAATAAATTTGGGAGGAAAAATTAATAATGAGTGAAGCATTAGAATTAAAAGTAGAGCCAAAAATGGCAACAGAGAAAATAGAAAAAGAAATTTTAAGTGGAGAAAAAGTAACTGAGGAAAAAGTTGAAAGTTCATTAAATTATGAATTGCTAGAACCAGAAGTAAAACAAGCAATAGATGAATTTTGTACTAAAGTAGATGTAACTGATTCTGCTCAATTATTACAATATGGTGCATCAGCACAAAATAAAATATCAGATTTTTCAGATAGTGTGCTTCAAAGTGTAAAAACAAAAAATGCTGGTGAAGTAGGAGATTTATTAGCTGAACTTGTTACAGAAGTAAAAGATTTTGATACAGATGTTCCAGAAAGTTTGAATCCCAAAGGATTATATGGATTATTCTTTAATGCAAAAAAACAAATAGAAAAAATGATAGCTAAATTTAGCAAAGTAGAAACTAATATCGCAAAAATAGAGAAAAAATTAGAAACTCAAAAAATAAAAATGTTAAAAGATATTACAATTTTCGATACAATGTATGAGAAAAACTTAGAGTATTTTAAAGATTTATCTTTATATATTATAGCGGGTGAGAAAAAACTAGAAGAATTAAGAAATGTAACATTACCAGAATTGAAAAAAGTAGCTGAAGAATCAGGAGAACAAGTTGATATTCAAAAAGTTAATGATATGGTAAGCGCTATCGATAGATTCGAAAAGAAAATTTATGATTTAAAAACAACAAGAATTATTTCTCTTCAAATGGCTCCTCAAATTAGATTAATTCAAAACAATGATAGTGAATTAGTAGAAAAAATTCAAAGCTCATTAATTAATACAATTCCATTATGGAAAAATCAAATTGTTATTGCATTAGGGGTTGTTAATGCAAGAAGTGCATTAGAAGTTCAAAAATCTGTAACTGATACAACCAATGAAATGCTTCAAAAGAATAGTGAAATGTTAAAACAAGGAACTATAGAAATAGCTGAAGAAGCTGAAAAATCAGTTGTAAATGTAGAAACTTTACAAAAAACAAATAAAGATATTATTGAAACACTAGATAAAGTTTTAGAAATACATCAAAATGGTAGAGCTAAACGTATAGAAGCAGAAAAAGAACTTGTAAATATTGAACAAGAATTAAAAAATAAAATGCTTGAAATAAAAGTAAATAATTAGTAAAAAAGAAAACTCGCTTTAAGTTAAGCGAGTTTTTTAATATATAG
>JAZQTI010000018.1:0-8047 GCA_045630665.1 Candidatus Scatovivens sp. | reverse complement strand
AATCTTTTATTACATTATGATTTCATTTCTCTTATTTTTTATTTATTTTTATTTTTTATACATTTATTTAAATCAGTATTTATAAATAAAAAAAGAACCAAAAATCTGATTCTTTTTTTATTATATATATTTTAAATTTATGAAAGGCTTTATTTATCACAATTTCCACAATATGGACAACTTGCACATTCTGAATCTTTTTTGCTGAATTTACGAATTATTATAATTAGCACAATTGCTAAAATTATACCGCCAACAACTAAATTAGCAATATTAATAACTCCTGTTTCAATTCTGCTTCCAATTTGATATACAACTACTGCTAAAAGCCATGCAAATAATGTTTGGAATGCAACTGCTTTTAACATTCTTTTTGTTCCACCAAGTTCTCTTTTCATTGCTCCTATAGCTCCAAAACATGGTGCACTAAATAAGTTAAATACCATAAAGCTATATGCTGATGCTGCTGTAAATGCTCCAAAACTTGTTCCTTTGGCAAAAATCTCAGTTCCTTCTTCTACATCTTCTGCTAATCCAGCAATTACAGCCATTGAAGAAACAACTTGTTCTTTTGCAACCAATCCCTGTATTGCTGAAACTGCTGCTCCCCAATTATTTTCACCAAGCATTGGATAGAATATCCAAGATATTTTATTTCCTATTTGAGCAAGCATACTTTCTTCAATTTCTACTCCATATTTCATACCAAATGAGAATGATAATAAGAACCAAATTACTATTGAACAAAGTAATATAACAGTTCCTGCTCTTTTTATAAAAGCTATAACTTTATCAAAAACATCTTTTAACACATATTTTAAACTTGGAATTTTATATTCTGGTAATTCTGAAATATAAGTACTTGATGTTTTTCTAAATATAAATTTTTTCATCAAAATAGCACTAATTATTATTACAATTATTGCAAAGAAATATAATGATGCAGATATTAACCCTGAGTTTTCTTCGAAAAAGTATCCTGCAAATAATGCTATTATTGGAAGTTTCGCACTACATGGAATAAATGGTGTTAATATTGTTGTCATTTTTCTTTCATCTTCATTTTCAATTATTCTAGCTCCCATAATTCCAGGAACAGAACAACCAGAACCAACAATAAAAGGTATTAAACTTTTTCCACTTAAACCAATTCTTCTAAATAATTTATCTAATAATAATGCAATTCTTGACATATATCCTGTTGTTTCTAGAATAGATATACATAAAAATAAAATTATAAGTTGTGGTACAAATCCAAGTACAGCTCCCACTCCAGCAATAATTCCATCTACAACTAAACTTACTAATATTTCTGAAGTACCTATTGATTCTAATAAATTAAACATCCATTCAGAAGCACTGTCTGTTAATCCACCTATCAAATCAACTGTACTGCTACCTATAACTCCAACAGATAAATAATAAACTAAGAACATTATTATCGCAAAAATTGGAAAGGCAATCCATTTATTCAAGAATACTCTATCTAGCTTGTCAGACATTGATACTGTATCTTTTGTTTTAATTTTAACAACTGCTACTTTCTTAGCTTTTTCAATAAATTCGTATCTTTCAGTAGCAATAACTTCTTCTAAATCTGTATCATATTTTTCTTCTAGTTTTTTTGTAATTTCTTTTATTCTACTATTTTGATAATTTTCAAATCTATTATCATTTTCTAATAATTTAATTGCAATAAAATTACTATGCTCTGTTTTTAAATCTTCCTTCAAAACAGTTTTTGCATCTTCAATTTCTTTATCAAATATAGTAACTCTTTTTAAATCTTTTTTATTATCCACTTCTTTAATTAGTTCTTCGATTCCAGTTTCTTTTAAAGCAGATATTTTAAAAACTTTTACTCCTAATTCTTTTTCAAGTTTTTTCTCATCTATTGTTATTCCTTTTTTCTCTAGCATATCAGCCATATTTAAAGCAACTATAACTTTAGCATCTAGTTCCATAAGTTGTGTTGTTAAATATAAACTTCTTTCTATTGCTGTACTATCAACAATATTAATTATTACATCAGGTTTTTCTTCAAAAATATATTGCCTTGAAACTTCTTCTTCTGTACTATATGGACTTAAAGAATAAATACCAGGAAGATCTGTTATCTCATTTTCTGTACCTTTTATTTTTCCAGTTTTCTTTTCTATTGTAACACCTGGCCAGTTTCCTATCTTAGCATTCATTCCAGTTAAATAATTAAACAATGTTGTTTTTCCACTATTTTGATTTCCTACTAATGCAACTTTCATTATTTTATTACCTCCACTTCTATTTGTGTTAAATCTGCCTTTCTAATGCAAAGTTCATAGTCTCTTAATTCCAAATCAATTGGATCTCCCATTGGAGCTATTTTTTTGATTTTAACTATAACACCTCTTGTTATTCCCATATCTAGCAAATGTCTTTTTATTTGTTTATTTTCAATATTTAGTTTTAGAACTCTTGCTTTTTCACCAATTTTTAATTCGCTTAAATTCATTTTTTACGCCTCCAAATATGAAATTTATTTCATCTTTCATGTTGATTATATTATTCCAAAAAAATAATGTCAATACAAATATGAAACTTTTTTCACATTATATTTGACTTTTTTTGAAAAATCTTTTATACTTTTAATATTGGAAAACAAATGTGAAAGGAGTTTTTATGGGAAATCAAGAAATTAGAGAGCCAATACAAAAACGTTCAATAGAAAAAAAGCAAAATATAATAAAATATGGTTTTGAATTAATTTGCGAAAAAGGCTATCACAACACAAATACGGCTGAAATCGCAAAAGCTGCAGGTGTTTCAACTGGTATCATTTATCAATATTTTAATGATAAAAGAGATATTTTCTTGCAAGGAATTGAACAATATTCCAAAAGCTTACTATTTCCTATAACAGAAATTGCACAAAAAAAATCTAATGATTTCAATTTAGAAAATACATTAAAAACTGTTATAAAAACTTCTGTTAAAAATCATAAAATTTCTGAAGCAGCACATGAAGAAATCTATTCTTTACAACATTCAGATTCAGATGTTGCAGAAATCTTTTTAAAACAAGAAATAGAAGCAACAAATAGATTAATTGATCTTTTAGAAAAAAACGGTGTAAAAACCGAAAATATAAACGAGAAAGCTCATTTAATTGTATCTATGTTAGATAGTTTGTGTCATGAAATTGTTTATCATAAACATCACACAATGAATTATGAAGCTATGACAACTATAGTAATAAATGCTATTCTTAATATGTTAAAATAATTTTCTAGAACTAGTAAAAATACTAGTTCTTTTTTATTTATGTAAACTCATTTCCGAAAACTTCATATACTATTAATATAATACTTTTAAAAGGAGGTTTTTATGTGTAGATGTAACTATAGATGCAATTCTAGAAATTGCAGACCAGCTACTTGTCCTAGAAATAATAATTGTTCTAGATGTACAAATTCCACAAATACTTGCAGATGTAATATGTATGAAAATTCACTTTCAGAAAACGCTATATTTCCAACTAATTATTTATATGGGCATAGCTATGCTCCAAATCAATGTATGAATAAAACATTCACTCCAGAAATTGGATTAGAAAATGGTACTATTTTTCCAGAACTTGTAAGTCCATATTCACCTGGACAATCAATTGATTTTATTGAATATTTAAGGAATGGAGGTATTTAAATTATGAGTTGTCAAAACAATAATTCTTGTTCAATTAACACTTCTCCACATTCTTGCTGCAAAAGAGATTTACTTCATAAAATAATGTCTTTAAATTTTGCAATAAATGATTTAGCTCTATATTTAGACACTCACCCAAATGATTCTAGTGCAATAAGATTACACTCTGAATATAGTCAAAAACAAATAACTCTTACAGAAGAATATCAAAGACTTTATGGTCCATTAACTATTAATTTCACATCAAATACTTGGGATTGGATTGATGAACCATGGCCTTGGGAAAGGAGTGATTACTAATGTATTATTATGTTAAAAGTTTACAATACCCAATAAATATAAAAAATAGAAATCCTAAACTTGCAAAAGTTATAATTTCTCAATATGGAGGGCCTGATGGAGAATTAGGCGCATCTCTTAGATATTTATCTCAAAGATTTGGTATGCCAGATAAAAAAGCCAAAGCTATATTAAATGATATTGGAACAGAAGAATTAGCTCATTTAGAAATGGTTGGTACTTTAATTCATCAATTAACAGATGGAGCAACACCTCAAGAAATGGAAGCTGCCGGACTTGGCGCATATTATACAGACCATGGTTGGGGTGTATATCCTCAAGCAGCTGCTGGTTATCCTTATACTGCCGCAAGTTTAGCTGTAAAAGGTGATCCTATTGCAGATTTAACAGAAGATTTAGCAGCAGAACAAAAAGCTAGAGCAACTTATGAAAAATTAATAGACCTTTGTAAAGATGATAAAGATGTTGTTGATGTTTTAAAATATTTAAGAGAACGTGAAGTAGTCCATTTTCAAAGATTTGGTGAAGCATTAAATAATGTACAAGAAAAACTATATCAAAGAAATTATTATTTAACTAATAATTAGCTTTTATTTTTTATAAAAAAACGAAGTGATTTATTCACTTCGTTTTGCTTTTTGTAATTTACTTTTTATAAAATTAATAATTTTTGTATACCATTTTACTTTTTCATACACAACAAGTTCGTTATTAGATTTCTCATCATCTTTGTTTTCATCTTTTATTTCTTCATTTTGTATTTCATTCTCTTTTTTTAGAAATAGTTTTTCATAACTATATTTTTCATTACTAAAATCTATTTCCTCTTCTTTCATCTTTTGGCATTCCTCTTCTGTCGCAAAAAAATCTCTATACATATAATACATTATTACTCTTGTTTCTTTTTTCAAAGAATTAATATCATCTAAACCATTTATTTTTCTCGAATATGTTGTTGATTTATTTTTCTTTATCATTAATTTAAAAGTCTTTGGAATTTTTTCCAATAATTCATTAGGTAAAAATTTTAAAATTTCATCGACCTCATAAAATGCTTCTCTAAAATTATTATCCATTACTCTACTTCCTTTGTTTACATTGTTCTATCGTCTTCTTTTGTATTATCTTTAGGTTCTCTACCTAAAATTTTATCTATAAATTTAAAAAATCCGTTTTTAATTCCACTAAATTCAGGTTCTTTATGAATCCCATCAATTCCGTTCTTCCATTTTTCTAATGCTAAATTAGTATTTTGTGCTTTTTGTTCCCTATAACGTTCTATATTTATATCAGCAATTGTGTTGGTTAAAGTATTTACTGTTGCAAATCCCAAAATATATTTTGGATCTAATACATATTGTGTACCATCATGAGTTGCAAACTTTTCTGCTGGTGTTTTACTTTCAATATCACTCCTAGGAACTCCCACTAAAATAATATCTACATTTTCTTTAAGTCCTAAATTTTTATAATGCCCACCATTACATAATTGTGATACAGAGAATCCAGGATTATTATCAAAAAAACTAACATTCTTCTCTAAAGATGTTTGTATATCTTCGCCTTTTATCTCATTTTCTTTTCCTGAAGATAAGTCTCCACTCAAATATAAGCCTGTTTTTTGGATTTCTTTTCCACTAACAGCACCACCTGTTCTATGAATTCCAACAAAAAAATCCGGATCAGCAAAAACATCTAATAAATCACTTATATATTGGGCTTGCTGTTTTTTTAATAAATTTACTTCTTTTGGTGTTCTCCCTTTTTGTGTAATTCCATCATTCATATCCACCAATGTAACTACATCAAAAAATTTCATTTTATTTTGGGAATAAAGATTTTCTACTTTTTTCCCTAATTCTTGAGTATATCTACTTGATAATTCTTGAATTGCAACTTTTTTAGCAAATTGTAACATTGTATCTTTATCTCTAACGAAAGATAACCAAATTTCACTAATAAATTCTGCTCTTTTATCTGTTTCTTTTAAAAAATCTTCAAATATATCTAAATCACCAGTTTCAACAGCCATCTCATATGCTTCCGTAAAAGCTTGATTTTCGTTTATTTTTGCTGCAAATTTATCTTTTTGTTCTAATATATATTTTTTACTTTTTTTCATAACATGTTCCTTTATATATTTTTTTAAATTATATCTCAAAAACTTACTATTAACAATTACAATTGTAATTCATTTCTATAACAATCACTATCTATTTCATACATATTTAAGTTGATAATTTTATCAATAACATATATAATTTCCATATATAAAAAATGAAAGGCTCACAATGATGATAATGAATAAAAATAACAATTTTCAAAAAGCAACTTACTTTTGGTTAACAAACGGAATTTCAATTCTTTCTTTATTAATAATTTTAATTGGTATATTATCAATTTTTATAACAGCTTATTTTAATACAACATTTTATCATCCTGACGAAATGACTTATTTCAAATTTAGTATTGGAATAATAGAAATAGTTACAACTGTAATAGTATCTGCACTTATTTTATTTATATCAAGAAAAATTTTAAAGAAAATACCTTCTAATGCTTTAATTGTTCTACTTTTAATTGCATCTTGTTTGTTATTTGTTTTCTGGGTAAAAACATTAAAATTAAATCCAGAAACTGATCAAAAAATGATACACGATATGGCAATAAGTTTTCTTGAAGGAAATATCTCTAACTTTACTCAAACTGCGCAATACTTATTTTTATATCCATATCAATTTGGATTAACCTTTTTCGTTGCTTTAATATATAAATTTTTTGGACAAGACTATATGAATATTTTAATAATAAATTGTATTGCATCAGTTATTAATACATTTATTATCTTTAAAATTTCAAAACTATTATTCAAAAATGAAAATATTCAAAAAATATTAATTTTATTATTAGGTGGTTTTGCTTTATATTGGATGTTCTTTAATCCTCATTTTTATGGAAATATAATCGGACTTACTTTTGCACTTGGTGCTGTTCTTTTTACATTATTTTATTTAGAAAAGAATAATTGGTTTAACTTAGTTTTAAGTGGAATCTTAATATCAATATCAATTTTATTAAAAAGTAATTACAATATATTTTTATGTGGAATAATTTTTATATTAGTTTTAGATATCATAAAAAAATGGAATTTAAAAACATTACTTATTATTCCTATGTTCTTGATTGGCTATTTTTCAATCAATTTAGGATATTCTGCAATTTTAAATTATATTGATTTAGAATTACCCAAAGGAGTTCCTATGATTTCTTTTGTATATATGGGAATGTCTGAACCAACAAATCTAGCACCAGGATGGTATAACAGTTCAACTATAGATATTTATAGAGAAGTTAATTATAATAGAGATTTAGCAACAGAAAAAACAATCGAAAATATAACTAGTAGATTGCAAGAATTTTTAGTTAACCCAATTAATTGTATTAATTATTATGCTCAAAAAATAAGTTCAACATGGCTTAACCCTAGTTTTCAAACTATATTCTATTCTTTACCAGGAACAAGATATAGATGGTATCCGGAGTATGCTCATTATTTAGGATATCATGAAACAATTTTAAGTATGGTTGGTGGAGATTTAAAAATTATAGAAGAATTTATTTTTGAAATATACCAAATAATAATTTTTATCTTTTCAGGATTTGGACTTTTCAAACTTTCTAAAAATATAAATATAAAACAAGCATTCCTTCCAATAATTTTTGCAGGTGGATTTATATTCCATATCCTTTGGGAAACAAAAGCTATATATGTTATACAATATTATTTTCTACTTTTACCGTTTGCAGCATATGGAATGAATTATTTTATTGAAAATATAATTCCTAAATTATTTAAAAAATCAAATTCTAAATAAACAAAAAAACGAAGTGTTCTTATAAATCACTTCGTTTTTTATACTTCAACTAATTTTGCTTGTACAATAATTCTATTTACATTATTATCATCACATGTATAAAGAGTTACTAATTTATCATTTCCTAAAACTTGTACATCAAAATCATAAACACTCTTTGCTTTAATTTCATCTATATAATTTAAAAATTC
>JAZQTI010000017.1:0-1729 GCA_045630665.1 Candidatus Scatovivens sp. | reverse complement strand
TATTTTGGAAATAAGAGATACAATACAAGAACCAATTTTAAGATTTGAATCAGAAGAAGAATTAAAAACATATTTTATGATACCAAGCAAGAATCAAATATTATATGTTTATGAATTATCTGTAAATAATGAAAATAAATAAAAAGTAAATAAAAAGGAGGAATACAATGAAAGACGTTAAGAAAAAGAAACAAAGATCAATTTCATGGTTGTTCCTTCTTTTAATATGTTTATCAACAGGTTTTATGGGAATTGGATATGCCCAAATAAATACTGCATTAAAAATAACAGGAACTTCTACTGGAGTAGCACAGGAAAATATATTTATAACCGAAGTAAATTATATTGGTGATGTTAATGCTGATTTAATCAATTCAAAAATATTAAGTACTTATCAAACAATGTTAAATAGTAATGTGGTTTTATCTTCAACAAATCCTAATTCTACAATTACATATGAAGTGGTAGTGTATAATTCTACTGAAACAGATTATCAATTTTCTAACACATCATATATGTTAGGAAATAGTACATATAGTAATGAAAATATTGCATTTAGTTTAGAGGGGCTGGCTAAAGGAGATATATTAAAAAGTAAAGAAACAATTAGTTTTAGAGTGACTTTTTATTATAAAAATAATACTTTGCCTGCTAGTAATGAGTTAAAATCTTTTATAAATTTTGAATTTCAACCATTTGTGCCTTTAGTAAGTGCTGGAACATTAAATACAGATTCATCAATGGGAATATTTGGTGGAACGATATCAAAAGGAAATGTTGAAAGAATATATTTTGTGGATCATGAAAATGTTCCAACAGGAGCTACAATGTGGGATGCATCAGTAGAAGGAAATTATGCTATAACAGCTTGGGCTGTGGATGATAATCAAAACGGATTGAAAGAGGTTTATATTGGAGCTAATAATGGGAAGATTTCATTACCTGCAAATGTGAGTGCGTTATTCTATTATTGTGGAGCTTTAAAAAGTGTTGACTTTAATAATGTAGATGCATCAAATGTAACTAATATGTATCAAATGTTTTATTATTGCAATGCTTTAAATGAAGTAAACTTTTCAAACTTTAATACAACTAATGTTACCACTATGAGCTATATGTTCTTTTACTGTTCTGCACTTAATGAAATTGATTTAAGTTCTTTTGAAACATCAAATACTACTAGTATGAGTTATATGTTCTTTGGAACTCAACCTGAAGTTATAAAATTTAACAAAGCTACGTTTGCTAATTTAACAAGTAGTAATGGTATGTTTCCTAATGTTACAACACCATTAATAATTGTTGTTAAAGATTCAGTAGAAAAAAATTGGGTTTTAAGTAAAGGTAATTTTGGTGCAAATACTCAGATTTTAACAGTTGCAGAATATGAAACTATGTATCCAAACGGTTAATAAGTTGTAAAAATATTATATTTCGAGTATTAAAGTTTATTAATATTATTTTGTGCTGTGCAACATCTTTTGTGGCGCAGCCTTTTTTTTGAAAACTATAAAATATTTTGTTGTAGTTATTTATGAATTTATATCAAAATAATAAATATTTATAATAAATGTGATATAATATGAAATTTTTTCTAATTAATTAAACTTAATAGACTTGTAATTTATTGAAGTAGATTTTATTATATGATATTATTGTTTTGTATTATTATTTACATTTTAAGTAAATAACTTTAACAAGAAGAAGGAGTTTTTATGATAAAAATTGT
>JAZQTI010000016.1:0-2413 GCA_045630665.1 Candidatus Scatovivens sp. | reverse complement strand
CTTTGTTTACAGTAGGATATATAGAAATTTCTTTAAACTTCATTTTTGCAACTTTTTTAACTAACAATTTATCTAAATTAATTTCTAAAACATAAACAGCATCTTTTGAAATTTCTGGATGTATTCTTCCTATAACACCTACAACTTCTCCGTTTACATTAATTTCCGCAACTTGACCTGGATGGAATTCTTTTAAATTTTGCTTTGGAAACACAAAACTATATCTGTTTCCATATCCTAAATAATCTAAAACTTCTTCTGCAACTCCTTTAATTATATAGAAATCTACTTGTTTTTTATTATCTAATCCTAAATAATATTCTCCTGTCATTAAAGCACATAGTTTTTTATCTTCTCCTCTTAGCTCATCTTTTTTCCAGAAGCCTTTTCCAATTTCATATATACAAACATCTTTTGTATAATGAGCTTTGTTATATTCATAAATTTTGTAAAGTGATGGAATTAAACTATATCTTAAAGTATTTCTTTCTTCTGTCATTGGATCTAATAATTTTAATTCTTCAAACTCATCGTTTGTA
This sequence comes from Candidatus Scatovivens sp., assembly GCA_045630665.1. Classification (GTDB taxonomy): domain Bacteria; phylum Bacillota; class Clostridia; order TANB77; family CAG-508; genus Scatovivens. The sequence continues at coordinate 1,874 of JAZQTI010000016.1, read as the reverse complement.
TATTTATGAACATCTTTATCATTTATTAAAATATAAGATAATGTTTCATTTAAACCTAAAGAAATCATTTTATTTCTAATTTCTCTATCTGTTTTATCTACATGCACTAATTTCATTGGAACAACTGGTAATTTTCCTTGAATATTATTTACTCCATATATTCTTCCAACTTCTTCAATCAAATCTTCTTTTATTGATATATCAATTCTTCTCGTTGGAACAATTACTGTTATAATATCTCCATTTACTTCTGTTTTGAAAGCAAGTTTTCTAAATACATCTAAAGTTTCTTCTAAAGATATCTTGGTTCCTAATAAATCATTTATATCTTTTACTTTTATATCAACTTTTTTCTCTTCTTTATTGCTATTGTCATATACAACTTTTCCTGTTTGTATTGTTGCATCAGCATATTCTTCTAATAATTTTACAGCTCTTTCCATAGCCATATATGTTCTATTTGGATCTAATCCTTTTTCAAAACGATTACTTGCTTCACTTCTTACTATTTTTTTAGAAGTTTTTCTAACTCTTACTGAATTAAATATAGCAGCTTCTATTAAAACATTTTTTGTTGTTTCTTCTATTTCAGTATCTAATCCACCCATTACACCAGCTAAACCTATAGCTCTTTTTCCATCAGAAATTACTATATCTGTTTCTTCAAGTGTTCTTTCTATTCCATCAAGTGTTGTTAATTTCTCGTTTGCTACAGCCATTCTTGTTTCAATTGTATCTCCTAATCTGTCTGCATCATAGAAATGTAGTGGTTGACCACATTCAATCATAACATAGTTACTAATATCTACAACATTATTTATTGGTCTTATTCCACAAGCTATAAGTCTATTTTTTATAAAATCAGGACTTTCTTTTATTGTTACATTTAAAGCTTTTCTTGCTATAAATAATGAACAATTTTCTGTATTTACTTTTACATTAAATGAATTATTTAAATCTTCTCCTGATTCTGAATGAGATAAATCAAGTTCTTTTACTGGTTTGTCATATATAGCTCCAACTTCATAAGCCATACCTAACATACTTAATAAATCTCCTCTATTTGCTGTTAGCTCAAAATCAACAATTGCATCATCTAATTTTAAATATTCTATTGGGTCTTTTCCAACAGGTGCATCTTCTGGTAAAATATGAATTCCATTTTTATCTTCTTCTGATAAATATTTTTTATCTAATCCAATTTCATATAAAGCACAAATCATACCATTTGATTCTTGTCCTCTTATAACACCTTTTTTTATTGTTACTTCTGGAAGTTCAGCTCCTGCTTGAGCAACTATAACTTTTATTCCTGCTCTTACATTTGGTGCACCACAAACTATACTTAAAACTTCATTTCCAATATCAACTTTGCAACAATGTAAGTGGTCTGAATCTGGATGATCAACGCATTCTAAAACTTTACCAATAATAAGTTTTGTAGCTGGAATTAAGTTTTGAGCTAAATCATATTCATTTCCAACTCTAGTCATATCTTCAGCTAAAGTTTTGATATCTAAATTTTCATCTATATCTACATAATCTTTTAAGAAATTTTTACTTAATATCATTTTATTTTCCTCTCTCTTTAATATTTTCGAAATTATTCTTTGTCTTGACGATCGAATTGAGATAAAAATCTCACATCATTTGCATATAAATATCTCATATCTGTAATTCCATATTTAAACATTGCTAATCTATCAATACCTGTACCAAATGCAAATCCTGAATATTTTTCTGGGTCATATCCATTCATTTCTAAAACTCTTGGATGAACCATACCAGAACCTAAAAGTTCAATCCATCCTGTTTTTTTACAAAGTGGACAACCTTTTCCACCACATTTAAAACAAGTAACATCAACTTCATAA
>JAZQTI010000015.1:0-7616 GCA_045630665.1 Candidatus Scatovivens sp. | reverse complement strand
TCCCCTTTTCTTTTGATATAAATATCATAACTTATAATCAAAAAAATAACAAGATTTATTTATTTAATTCTTTAACTTTTTTCTCTAATAATCTATATTTATTATTATACAAAAATTATACAGCTGAATTTATTCCACTTGCAAGTATATCTTTCATGCAGTCAATCAAATCATCAATTTCTTTAGGTGTTACGATAAAATTAAAGTTATTAAGTTTCATTTTAGTAACCAATTCTTTTTCTGAAATATTAAAATCACATAATTTTAAAGTATCAACAACTATTGTTGCCGCATCTAAAACTGTGGGTACCCCAATTCCAATAACAGGCACTCCTAAAGTTTCTTTCGAAAGTTCTTCTTGTCTATTTCCAACACCACCTCCAGGGACAATTCCTGTATCTGAAATTTGTATAGATTTATTTATTCTATCTATATTTTTCGAACATAAACTATCAATCGCAATTACTAAACTTGGTTTTACGTTGTCAAGTATCCCTTTAACAACCTCTATTGTTTCGATCCCAGTTGTTCCTAAGACTCCGTGGAATTACCGCACTTACTGTTCTAACATTTTTATCAATAGCATTTGGTATATACTTTTTTATATGTCTTGTAATTTCTATATTTTCTACAACCTTTGCACCTAATGAATCTGGTGTTGCATTTACATTTCCTAATCCTATAATCAAAATTTCTCCATCTTTTTTTATATGTTTATCTATTATTCTAGATAATTCGGATGAAAAAATTTTTATAATTTCATCTTCTTTTTCTATAGTTAAATTATTTATTTTTTTCAAATCTATTGTAATATATTCTCCCATTTTTCTTTGCAATGCTTTTTCTCCAGTTTCATTTGTTATTCGTACTCTTATTATATTATAATCTTTACTTTTTTCTTCTTCATAATCAATTCCATCAATTTCTTTTTCAATTTTATTAGCAGTTTTATAAACTTCTCTTCTTTCAACTGCCATATCTGTTCTAAAAAACAATTTTCATTCCCCCTTTTATAATATTTTTTATCTCTTTTAAAGATTTATTCAAAATATTTTTGAAAAATAAAAATATTAAAAAACAAAAAAACTTCTAAGAGATTTCTCTCTTAGAAGTTTTATTTAAATTCTTTTATATTCTTTTATATTCACTTACATTTAACTTATTACCAAGAAATTTCTCTAATAATTTAGAATCTTTTATTAGTTCTTCTTTTTGGATTTTTGTTAAATTCTTTTTTATATAAAATTCTAATTTGGAAGCCAAAATTCTATTTTCAGATTCCCAGACACATTCAAGTTTTTTAGCTTGATGAGTTGCTGTATATTTAGCACATTTTTTATTTTGGCTAAAATGCTCTTCCATTCTTCTTTCTACATTTGAAGTTATACCTGTATAAATAGAATTATCTTCGCATCTTAACATATAAGTATAATACATAATTATTCATCCCAATTGTGGAATACTTCTAGAACATCATCTAAATCTTCAAGATTATCTATCAATCTTTGCATTTTTGCACCAGCTTCTTCGTCAAGTGATACATATGTACTTGGAACCATTTGAACTCCAGCTTCTAAAAATGTTAGATTATTTTTTGATAATTCCTCTGTAACAGCAGTAAAATCATTTGGAGCTGTTGTTATTTGATATACTTCTTCTTCAACTTCAAAGTCTTCTGCCCCAGCTTCTATTGAAAGCATCATTAAATCATCTTCACCTACTGGGCATCCTTCTTTTTCTATTACAATTACACCTTTTTTCTCAAACATATAAGAAACACAACCTGTTGTTCCTAAATTCCCACCAAATTTATCAAATATATGTCTTACATCAGCAGCTGTTCTGTTTTTATTATTTGTTGATGCATTAACTATAACTGCAACACCATTTGTTCCATATCCTTCATATGTCATTTCTTCATAGTTTTCTGCACTTCCAGCTCCTGATGCTTTTTTTATAGCATTATTTATTGTATCGTTAGGCATGTTATTTGCTTTACATTTTGCAATAACATCTTTTAATTTAGAGTTACCAGCTGGGTCAGGTCCACCTTGTTTTACAGCTATTAATAATTCTCTTCCTAATTTTGTGAATATTTTTCCTCTTGCAGCATCTGCTTTTCCTTTTTTGGCTTGTATATTATGCCATTTTGAATGTCCTGACATTCTCTTTCCCTCCTTTTATTTTAAGTAAGTTTTCTTACTTTAGAATATTTTATTTGCCATATAATATAAATATTAGGCAATTTTCTAATTCGCCTAATATTTTAACATATATTTTATTATTTGTGTAGCCTTTTTATAAAAATTTACATAATTTCTGCTTTTATATCTAAATTAAAATTCTATATCTTCTAAATTAAATCTCTTTTTTTCTGGTATTTGAGTTTTAAAACATCCAGCTAATTGAGAAAAATAATTATCTACTTCATCTACTGTCGTTTTATCATTTAATGGCATTCTTAAAAAAACTGAGCTTTTTGGATACAATCCATCATGATAAGTTAAAAGCAATCGTCTTTTTTCAAATTCTTCTGATTTTTGAAGATGTTTTGGTAAGCTGTATGGATGTACAAACCAGATTGCTTTTTCTCCAATAGGTTCACCTTTTTCATTTTTTCTTGATTCTAACTCAAATAACCAATTCTTATTTTCTTCTGATAATGTATCAAAATTGAGCATTATCCAAGCATAACCTTTACCAACTACTTCATATGAAAATCTTGTGCTTGGTGCTTCATTTTGAAGTATTTCTTCTCTTTCAATTGAAGTTTCTCCAAAAGATAATATATTATTTTTATTTGCACTACTCATTACTGTTTCAATGCCTTTTTGTTTAAAAATCTTACAGGCATTTCTTAATGGTAATTCAATAATTCCATCTATGTATTTTGTAGTAGCATCCATATTTAATAAATTTACGCCTCTATAATCTATAGGATTTATTTCATTAATTAACATATTTAAATTTCCTTCTTCAAAAAAATTCTAGTGGTTATAACAAAATACTACCACTAGAATTTCTAATTGTAAAGCTTTAATATTTTATTCAAGTTCAAATGCACCTGTATATAACTGATAATATGTTCCTTTCTCAGCAATTAAATCATCATGATTTCCTCTTTCTATAATTCTACCATGATCTAGTACCATTATAGCCTTAGAATTTCTAACTGTTGATAATCTATGAGCAATAACAAAAACTGTTCTTCCTTGCATAAGTTTATCCATACCATCTTGAACTATTTTTTCAGTTCTTGTATCTATACTTGAAGTTGCTTCATCTAAAATCATTACAGGTGGATCCATCAATGCACATCTTGCTATAGCTAGCAGTTGTCTTTGTCCTTGTGAAAGATTTGCACCATCTCCAGACAAGTCTGTATCGTATCCTTTAGGTAATCTCATTATAAACTCATGAGCATTTGCTAATTTTGATGCTTCTATTACTTCTTCGTCAGTTGCGTCATCATTTCCATATTTTATATTTTCTTTTATTGTACCAGAGAAAAGATGTGTATCTTGAAGAACCATTCCAAGAGAACGTCTTAAGTCATCCTTTTTTATTTTATTTATATTTATCCCATCATATCTTATTTTTCCATCTTCTATATCATAGAATCTATTTATTAAATTTGTTATAGTTGTTTTTCCAGCTCCAGTAGCACCAACAAATGCTATTTTTTGACCTGGTTTTGCATATAAACTGATATCGTGTAATACGGTTTTATTTTCTTCATATCCAAAATCAACATTAGTCATTTCGATATGACCTTTTAGTTCTACATATTCTAAACGTCCATCACTATGTGGATATTTCCAAGCCCACATTTCTGTTTTTTCTTCAGTTTCTGTTAAAACTCCATCAACATATTTTGCATTTACTAATGTTACATAGCCATTATCTGTTTCTGGTTCTTCATCCATAAGTTCAAAGATTCTTTTTGCACCAGCTAAAGCCATAATAACAGAATTTAATTGTTGAGAAACTTGATTTATTGGTCTTATAAATGTTTTGCTTAATTGTAAAAATGAAACAATTAATCCAACACTAACATTTCCAATTCCGTTAATAGCTAATAATCCACCAACTAAAGCTAAAAGTGCATATTGTACATTTCCTAAAGCTCCATTTACTGGCCCTATATTATTTGCATATTTATTTGCATTATAAACACATTCACAAAGTTCTTCATTTAATTTATCAAAATCATCTTTTGATTTTTGTTCATGACAAAAAACTTTAATAACTTTTTGTCCATTAATCATTTCTTCAACATAACCATTTAATTTACCAACAGCTTGTTGTTGTCTCATGAAATATCTTCCACTTCTAGAAGTAATAAATCTTGTAGCACTTAAAATAACTACCAAAGATAACATTACTACTAAAGTTAAATATATATTGGTAGCTATCATTGAAGTAAATACAGTTATTATGGTTATTGCTGATGTAAAAAATTGAGGAATACTTTGTGCAATCATTTGACTTAAAGTATCTGTATCATTTGTATATCTACTCATAATATCTCCATGAGTATTTGTATCAAAATATTTAATTGGTAATCTTTGCATTTTTATAAACATTTCATCACGAATATCTTTTAAAACACCTTCTGAAATTGTAACCATAATTCTAGTATGAACTAAACTACTAATTACACCAACTAAATAAATAATTGCCATTGTACCTATTGCTTTTAAAAGTCCAGTAAATACCGGATTTTCTGCACCAACTAATGGAACTATATGATCATCAATTAATGTTTCAAGATATAAATTTCCACCAACAGAAGAAAGAGTACTAAGAATAATACATACAATAACAAAAGCTAATCTAAATTTATAGTTTTTAACTATGTATCCCATTACTCTACCTAGCATTTTAAAATCCATCTTTGGTTTAGGAGGTCTTTGTTTTTTCATATTTTTATCTGTCATTACACGTTTCCTCCTTTCATTTGACTTTGTGACTCATAAACTTCTTTATAAATAGGATTTGATTCTAATAATTCTTCATGAGTTCCAATAGCATTTATCTCACCATTGTCCATAACAATTATTTTATCTGCATCTTGTACAGAAGAAATTCTTTGAGCAATTATAATTTTTGTTGTATTTGGTATTTCTTCTGCAAAAGCTTTTCTAATCAAACTATCAGTTTTTGTATCTACTGCACTTGTAGAATCATCTAATATCAATATTTTTGGTTTTTTAAGAAGGGCTCTAGCAATACAAAGTCTTTGTTTTTGTCCACCAGATACGTTAGTTCCACCTTGTTCTATATAAGTATCATATTTATCTGGAAAACTCATAATAAAATCATGTGCTTGAGCTAATTTGCAAGCATTTTCTAATTCATCATCAGTTGCATTTTCATTTCCCCATCGTAAGTTTTCTTTTATAGTTCCTGAAAATAATACATTTTTTTGTAAAACCATTGCAACTTCATTTCTTAAAGTATACAGATCATAATCTCTAACATCTACACCACCAACTAAAAGCCTTCCTGTTGTTACATCATAAAGTCTAGGGATTAGTTGAACTAATGTTGTTTTTGAAGAACCTGTTCCTCCTATTATTCCAATAGTTTCACCTGATTTTATTTCTAAATTCACATTTTTCAAACATAATTTATTAATATCTTTTACATAACTAAAATTAACATTGTCAAATTTGATTGATCCATCTTTTACTTCAGTTTTTGCATTTTCTTTATTTGCAATATCACTTTCTTCATCTAAAAGTTCAACTATTCTTTCTGCCGAAGCTCTAGATATCATTATCATAACTAATACCATTGATAATATCATTAAAGAAATTAATATTTGCATTGCATATGAAATCATACTTGCAAATTCACCAGTTGTTAAATTACCAGCTACTATTTCTTTTCCACCAAACCATGATATTAGCACAATAATTGAACTTACTGTAAATTGCATTAATGGATTGTTTAAAGATACAAGTTTACTTGCTCTTGAAAATTGATCATAAACATCTTTTGAAACTACATCAAATTTCCCAATTTCTTTATCTTCAGTCACATAAGATTTTACAACTCTTATTCCTCTAATATTTTCTTGAACAATATTATTTAAATTATCATAAGTTTTTATAGCTTTTTCAAAAATAGGATGTGCTTTAGTTGCTATAAAATATAAACCTAGTCCTAAAAATGGTATAGCACATAAAAATATTAATGATAATTTTGCATTTACTAAAAATGCCATAATTAATGAAAATATAAGCATTAATGGTGATCTTATTGCAATTCTTGTCATCATTTGAAATGCCATTTGTACATTATTTACATCAGTTGTATGTCTTGTAACAATACTTGATGCAGAAAACTTATCTATATTTGAAAAAGAATAATCTTGTACATGATGATACATTTTCTTTCTTAAGTTTTTAGCAAATCCACTACTAGCTCTTGCAGCATGGCGACCACTCATAACTCCACAAAACATTGCTAATATTGAGCAAACAATTAATGTTATTCCTATTTTAATTATTACACTAGAATCTCCTTTATTAATTCCTTCATCTATTAAAAATGCCATTAAAAAAGGAATCAATACATCAAAAACACATTCGAATGCAACATATATTGGTGTTTTTATTGCATGTAATTTATATTCGCCTACACATTTTGCTAATTTTTTTAACATTTCTCCCTCCTCATTTTGTGACTTATTTTATATAAGTATTGTTTTTAAAATTTAAAATATATTTAATTCTATTGGACAATGGTCACTTCCTAATATATCACTATATATTTTTGCATCATTTATTTTTGTTTTTAAAGAATCAGATACTATAAAATAATCTATTCTCCATCCTACATTTTTTTCTCTTGCTTGTCTCATATAAGACCACCAAGTATATGCCTCTTCTTTGTCCGGATATTTATATCTATAAGTATCTATAAATCCAGCATTAAGCAGTTCTGTCATCTTATTTCTTTCTTCATCAGTAAAGCCTGCTGAAAAATGATTTGTTTTTGGATTTTTTAAATCAATTTCTTTATGAGCAACATTTAAGTCTCCACAATATATTACCGGTTTTGTTTCTTCTAATTTTTTTAAATATTTCCTAACTTCATCTTCCCAAATTTGTCTATAATCTAATCTTTCAAGCTCTCTTTTTGAATTTGGTGTATAACAATTTACTAAATAAAACTCTTCATATTCTAATGTTATTAATCTACCCTCATTATCATGTTCTTCAATACCTAATCCATAACTTACAGAAATTGCTTCTTTTTTCGAAAAAATTGCAGTTCCAGAATACCCTTTCTTTGCTGCACTATTCCAATATTGATGATAGCCATTTAAAATTGATTCAATTGTAAGATCTATCTGTTCTTCTTGCATTTTTGTTTCTTGAATACAGAAAAAATCTGCGTCTATATTTTTAAAAAACTCTTCAAACCCCTTATCTACAACAGCTCTCAAGCCATTTACATTCCATGATATAAATTTCATATTTTTCACATCCTTATATTTTTTATAAAAAAATCTGTTTTTTCACAAAATGCATCATATCATAAATATTTTTATTATTCAATTTTTTTATTTGTTTTTCTAACAGTTTATTAATAAGTATAATCAC
>JAZQTI010000014.1:0-19296 GCA_045630665.1 Candidatus Scatovivens sp. | reverse complement strand
TTTAAAACTCTTTCAACTCTTGATCCATAAATCATGTTATCTCCTAAAATTAAAGCAACATTGTCATCTCCAATAAAATCTGCACCTAAAATAAATGCATCAGCTAGTCCAACTGGTTTTTCTTGAACTTTATATTCAAATTTCATACCAAATCTTGAACCATCACCTAATAAACTTTCAAATGCTGGTAAATGAACTGGTGTAGATATAATCAATACTTCTTTAATACCAGCCATCATTAATGTTGATAATGGATAATAAATCATTGGTTTATCATATACTGGTAACATTTGTTTTGATACTGCTAAAGTTATTGGATAAAGTCTTGTAGCACTTCCTCCTGCTAAAATAATTCCTTTCATTATTTTAATTCCTCCTTTAAATATTCTTCTAAAGCTACTTCCCATGCTTCAGGTATTATTCCTACATTTTTTAATTTTTCTTTTGATAATTGGCTATTTGAAGGTCTATCACTTGATTGTGGATACATCTCCTTATATTCTTTTGAAGTAATAGCTTTAACATTTGTAGATATATTTGCTAATTCGAATATTTTTCTTGTAAATCTGCACCATGTTGTAAATCCTTCATTTGTTGAATGATATACACCATATTCTGGTTCTTTTTCCATTATTCCTTCTATAATTTTGCAAAGAGTTGTTGTAGATGTTGGACTACCATGTTGATCATCAACAACTGTTAATTCATCTCTATCTTTTGATAATTTAAGCATTGTTTTTACAAAGTTTTTTCCACCTAAACCGTAAAGCCATGCTGTTCTTAAAATATAATATTTTTCTGCTTTTGCAGCATTTTCTTCTCCAACTAATTTTGTTCTTCCATAGCTACTTACTGGTGATGGAGTCATATTTTCTGTATAAATTTGATCTACTGGTAAATTTCCTGGGAAAACATAATCAGTACTAATATGTATAAATGTTGCATCTTGAGCTTTAGCTGCTTCTGCAATATTAGCAACTGCTGTTCCGTTTACAGACATTGCTAAATCTTTATTAACTTCACAACCATCAACATTTGTATATGCAGCACAGTTTATAATATAGTATGGTTTTACTTCTTCTGCTTTTGCTAAAACAGCATCTCTATCTGTAATATCTAATGTTTCTAATGTTGTTCCTGTTACATCATAAATTTTTTCTAATCTTTCTCTTAATTCTCCCCCAAGCATCCCATCTGCTCCAATTAATAATACCTTTTTCATCTTCTTCCTTCCTCTATTATTAAATTTGATATACGCATTATATCACAGCGTTTTCTAATGTCAAAGCTTTTTACAGCCATTTCACAAAATACACAAAACTTTCACAAAACTTCTAATTTTCTCTTCCGTTTTTGTCTTTTTGTTATACTAAACCTGGTATTCCGCTTATTAATGATATAAAAACAAGCAAATATAATAGTACTTTTTTATAATTTTTATCATGATAATTTAAAAACAAAAATATAAATAAACTGAATTCTGCTGCAAATAAATATAAATATCCTGTTGTATCAAATGTAGTTGGATATGCTATAAATGCAAGCACACATATAGCAATAATAGTTACTCTTATTGCATGTGTTAATTTAAATAACTTATCTTCAAAATTTCCTAATATATAAAATAATATTATTAAATTAGCAAATTGTACTGCTGGAACGACTCTAACTGCACTTGCTCCAGAAAGCATAGTAAACTTACTTATTATTTCTGGAAATCCTGATATGCAGTATACAGTTTCTAAAACCGTTATAACAGTTATTGGAAATAAAAACTCTGCATGTTTCTCACTTTTATACATATAATATAATGCAATTGCCATCGGAATTGGAAATATTGAAAAAATTCCACTAAATATATCAACATTTTTTAATTCAAAAAATGGCAATAGCGGTGTATATAAAAATGTAAATAATCCTGAAAATCCAGCACTCATATTCGTCTCTATTGTATCACCATAATATTTTCCAAAATATAATTCTGTTATAACCGCACCTAAAACACTTAAAATAATTGTACAAATAACCATCATCGTTTTAGTTTTATTGTTTTTTAATGTTTTAATATTTTTTGCAATAATCCATGCAATTAGTGCAAAAAATACATATCCAAAACTTATTGCAAATGGTCTAAATGTATACATATATGACACACTTAAAGCAATTATTAAAAACATTGGAATAATATTTTTATTATTTTTTTCTGAATTAATTATTTTATGAATTAATACAGTAATAATATTTCCAATTACAATTGAATCTATTTTGGTTAAATTATTCATTATACAACCAGAAAAAGCCAGAACTATCGTTCCAGCTACTGACATTGTTTTTTTATTATTTGTAATTATATTAAAAAGTTCATAACTTGATAATATTAAAGCAAAAAATTTAATATTTAACCACAAACAGAAAGTTTTATCTGTTGTAACTATCCAATTTTCCATTGAAGTTTTATTTATAAAAAATCCTATAATAGTTAACACAATAGTCATGATAACAGAATAAATATATCTGTTATCTACTACATTTTCTATTATTTTTTTAACTAAATCATTTGTTTTTTGCTTATTTTTTCCCATTTTCATATATTTGTCTTTCGACACTTTCTCCTATTATTTATTTTTTCTATCTTTATTAACTTGTCTTTCTCTGGCAATTCCCATCTTATTTGATGGTACATCTTCTGTAATTGTTGATCCTGCTGCAATCAACACATCATCACCTAATGTAACAGGTGCTACTAAATTAACATTTGATCCTATAAATGCTCTATCTCCAATTATAGTTTTATGTTTATTTACACCATCATAATTACAAGTTATTGTTCCACAACCAATGTTTCCATCAGTTCCAACTTCAGCATCTCCTAAATAAATAAAATGAGGTACTTTTGTTCTATCTCCAATTTTTGTATTTTTGATTTCTACACAATTTCCAATTTTAACATTATCTCCTAGTATGCAATTTTCTCTAATGTTTGCATTTGGTCCAATTTCACAATTTTCACCAATTATAACTCCACTTTTAATAGTTGTATTTGGATGAATTACAGTATCCATACCTATAATTACATTATCATGTATATAAGTTGATGTAGAGTCTTCAATTGTTACACCTTTTGCCATATGTTCTGCATTTATTCTCATTCTTAAAACTCTTGTTAAAAGTTCTAATTGTGATCTATCATTTACACCTAAAATTTCTGTGTTATCTTCTACAATAACAGCTCCTGTTTTTAATCCTTTGTCGTTCATTATTTTTATAACGTCTGTTAAATAATACTCTCCTTGAGCATTATTTGGTTTTATATGTTTTAATGCTTGTAATAATTCTTCTATATCAAAACAATATATTCCTGAATTTATTTCTTTTATTTCTTTTTCAAACATATTAGCGTCTTTTTCTTCAACGATTGCTTTAATATTTCCACCTTCATCACGAATTATTCTTCCGTAACCTGTTGGATTTTCATATATAGCTGTTAAAAGTGTTGCATATTCTTTATTTTTTATACTTTTTTCAACTAAATTTTGTAATGTTTCTTTTCTTATTATTGGAACATCTCCATAAAGAATTATAACTTTTCCTTTTTTACCTTCTAAATATTTTTTTGCTTGCATAACAGCATGACCTGTTCCTAAAAGCTCATCTTGATAAGCATATTTAACTGTGTCTCCAAGAACAGCTTCAACTTGTTCTCTTAAGTGTCCTACAACAGCAACAACTTCGTCTGAACCAATATTTACTGCTAATTCAGCAACTCTTTTTACTAATTCTTTATCATAAATTTTATGTACTAATTTTGATTTATTTGATTTCATTCTAGTACCTTTTCCAGCTGCCATAATTACAGTCATTACAAATTCATTTTCGCCATCAATAATCATTTTTTCTCACCTTTTAAATAAATCCAAAAAAATTTATTTAACCTTCATTTTTGTTAATATGTTGATAAATAATAATGAATTATTTATTAGTAATAAATATATTAAAAACAAATAATATAATTCCATTATATATTTATCAAATCCGAAAACATTTTATTACAATATTGTAAAATAGTCAATCTATTACATAAAAAAACAAGTCCCAGAAGAAGCTCTGGGACTCGTCTTTTACATGGAAATGCGACTCTTGCACATCTTCAGATTCTGCAGTTTTTCGGGCATTCTCCTTCTACCATTTTTGATATATATATCATCACTGATCCAGAAAACACGCTTAAACTGACCACTCTTGTCTCTGACGACGTAGAACTTCACACCACGCTTCATATACACTACAGTGTATACTCGGGTCACGACCATCATCATACCGCTTTCCAAGGATTTCTCCAGCCGGACTTCGGCAACGACTTCGGTCTTTCTACCAGGAACAGAAGGTTCCACAGGCTTAGTAACGATAGCATTATGCACCGCATCTCGAATTTTAGCGCATTCAGTCTCGTAAACCATGTCTGCTTCACTGTCAGTCACCCTGATTTTGTTGGACATTCGCATCCATACCCTACATTCTTCAGAAATATTTACATTCCGAATAAGATCCATAAAGTTAGCACCTCCTAAAAAATGTCTATATAATTATAACATTTTTTAGTAATTTATGTCAACTTTTTCATATTTTAAAGATAACTTTTTATAAAAAAAAGTACATGTAAAATATTCTTACATGTACCTTTAAATTTATTTTGAAACTCTTGTAATTGCTAATCCATCTCCAATTTCTAGAATTTCTGTTTCTAAATTTGGATTTTCAGTTACTTCTTTTATATATTCTCTTAAATGTCTTACTGCTGTTCTTTGTTTATGTTTGTTATAATCACTCATAACATACCCTTTATATAAAACATTATCTGCTAGTATTAATCCACCATTTCTTATTAATCTTATTCCTTCTTCTAAAAAGATTGAATATTTACTTTTGGCAGCATCTATAAAAACAATATCATATTCACCTGATAATGTAGGTAAAATCTCAACAGCATTACCTATCATAATATTTATATTATCTGCAACACCAATTTTTTTAACATTTTCTATAGCTTGTTTTGCTCTTTCTTCATCAAGTTCAATTGTATCTACTATAGCATTTTCACTATATCTTACAAAACAACTTGCAGAATATCCAACAGCAGTTCCTATTTCTAATATTCTTTTTGGTTTTTCTGCTTCTAATATTTCTTTAATTTTTTCTAAAGTATCATCCATTATTATTGGAATATGATTTTCTAAAGCATCCTTTTTTAATATTTCAAACTCTTGTTCATTAAACATTTTTTACCTCTTTTTATTTAAAAACCGTCTTGCTTATTTGCAAAACGGTTTTGTTTTTATTAATTATGAATTTGCACTTTGTCTTGCTGCTCTTTCTCTATCTTTATTATTTAAAATTTTCTTTCTTAATCTTAATGATTTTGGTGTTACTTCAACAAGTTCATCATCTTGAATAAATTCAATAGCTTTTTCTAAGCTCATTTGAATTGGTGGAACTAATCTTAAAGCATCATCAGAACCAGAAGCTCTAGTATTTGTTAAGTGTTTTTCTTTACATACGTTAATAGCTAAATCTTCACCTCTTGAGTTTAATCCAACTATCATACCTTCATAAACTTCTACACCAGGTCCAATAAATAATTCACCTTTATCTTGAGCATTATATAAACCATAAGTAATTGATTTTCCAGCTTCAAAAGCAACTATTGTTCCTCTAACTCTTGCTTGAACATCTCCTTTGTATGGTTCATAACAATCAAATATGTGATTCATTGTTCCTTCACCTTTTGTATCTGTTAAGAATTCTGTTCTATATCCAATTATTCCTCTAGCAGGTATTTTAAATTCTATTTTTGTATGTCCAGCTTCAGCAGGTTCCATGTTAATCATTTCACCTTTTCTTCTACCTAATTTTTCAATAACATTTCCAACACAATCATCTGGAACATTAACAACTAATCTTTCAATTGGTTCACATTTTACTCCATCGATTTCTTTAAAAATAACTTTAGGTCTAGAAACTAAAAGTTCAAATCCTTCTCTTCTCATTGTTTCAATTAAAACTGATAAGTGAAGTTCTCCTCTTCCTGAAACTTCAAAAGAATCTGCAGATTCTGTTTCTTTTACTCTTAAACTAACATTTCTATCTAATTCTTTAAACAATCTATCTCTAATATGTCTTGATGTTACAAATTGCCCTTCTTTTCCCGCAAATGGTCCATTATTTACACTAAATGTCATAGATACTGTTGGTTCATCAATATCTACAAATGGAATTTTTTCAGGGTTGTTGTAATCACAAATTGTATCACCAATATTTATATCAGAAACACCAGATAATGCAACTATATCTCCTGCTTCAGCATGTTCTACTTCAATTCTTTTTAAACCTTCATATGTATAAAGTTTAGCAACTCTTGCTGTTATTACTTTATCTTCTGATTTACATATTGCAACAGGCATATTTAAATCGATTGAACCTCTTTCAACTCTACCAATTGAAATTCTACCAATATAATCATCATAATCTATATTTGAAACTAACATTTGCATTGTTCCATCCATGTCACATGCTGGTGGTTCAATTTCTTTTATAATTGTTTCAAATAAGCATTCTAAATTTTCACCTTTTTCATTTAAATCAAGTGTAGCTGTACCTTGTTTTCCTGAAGCATAAACAACAGGGAATTCAAGTTGAGAATCATCTGCACCTAATTCAATAAATAAATCTAATACACTATCTAAAACCTTTAATGGTTGTGCACCTGGTCTATCTATTTTATTTATAACAACTATTGGTTTTAATTTTAATCCTAAAGATTTTTTTAGAACTTCTCTTGTTTGTGGCATTGCACCTTCAAAAGCATCAACTAGTAAAACAACACCATCAACCATTTTTAAAACACGTTCAACTTCTCCACCGAAGTCAGCATGTCCTGGTGTATCTACTATATTGATTTTTATATCTTTATATTGAACAGCTGTATTTTTAGAAAGAATTGTAATTCCTCTTTCTTTTTCTAAGTCATTTGAGTCCATTACTCTGTCTTGTACTTGTTCATTTGCTCTAAAGATACCACTTTGTCTAAGCATTGCATCTACTAAAGTTGTTTTTCCATGATCAACGTGTGCGATTATAGCTACGTTTCTGATTTTTTGGTTATTCATTTTATTACCCCTTTTATTTTTGAATTTATTTATATATTTTGCATATAATTTAAATCGTGCTTCATTAAAATAGTTATTAACTTTACATAATTTCTACTATTTTAACCATAATATTATATATCTTACATTGCATTTTGTCAACGTTTTTATAATATAAAACATATTAGAACATTAACAAAAAAGAGAACCTTTTTAGTTCTCTTTAAATACCTATTAAATTTCTGTTTTGGAAAGTTTTATAATTTCTTCCATAATCATTTCACTTACTTTATCTTCTACATCTTTATCTAATTTTTTAGTAGTTGCATATTCTGAAAAATCAAGTGGTTTTCCATAAATTATAGCATTTTTTGTAAATGGTTTGGCTGGACCAACTATACCTATTGGAACTACTTTAGAATTTGTTTTTAAAGCTAAATAAGCAGCTCCATTTTTTACTTTCCCATCATTTTTTTCTAAACCATTTCTAGTTCCTTCTGGAAATAATCCAACACATTTTCCTTCTTTCAATGTTTTTAATGCCGTTTTTAAAGGACCAATATCCTTCTCATCTCTTTTTACGAATATTCCATCATATACCACTCCTAAAAAAGCAAACAATGGATTTTTCTTTAATTCTTCTTTTGCCATAAATCTCATATATCTTCCAGCAGTAACAATTATTAAAGGTGGATCTAAATATGTTCTATGGTTTCCACAAAATAATAAATTTCCTTCTTGTGGTATATTTTCTTTTCCTATTATTTTTACTCTATAAACAATTCTACAATATGTACGAATCAAAAAACTAATAATTACTCTTCCTATTTTTTTTAAAAATTCTTTCATAAAATTACCTTACCCTTTAATCTTTATAAATTATCTTTTTTCTTCAATTATATTTACTATTTTTTCTACAACTTCTTCAATTGTTAAATTCGTACTATCTACATATATAGCATCTTCAGCTTGAACAAATGGAGCTACTGCTCTTTCTGTTTCTAAACGGTGTCTTTCTTTTATGCTTTCAAGCACCTCTTCATATGTTGTTTCTATTCCTTTTTCTTGATTTTGTAAAAATCTTCTTCTTGCTCTTTCTTCTAAAGAACAATCTAAGTATATTTTTACATTGGCATCTGGAAATACTACTGTTCCAATATCTCTTCCTTCCATTATTATATCAGTTGTTTTTCCCATTTCTCTTTGCATTGGTGTCATTTTATCTCTTATAATTTTTACTGCAGCAAATTTGGCAACATTAGTATTTACCATTGTAGAACGTATTTCAGAAGAAACATCTTTTCCATTTAGAAAAACTAATTCTTTTTCATCTTCTTTTTTAAATTCTATATTAATATTTTCTAAAACTTTTTCTATTTTATCTAATTCTTCTGGAGCTATATTTTTATTTAAACAATCTAATGTAACACATCTATACATTGCTCCAGTATCTACATTTATCAAGCCTAATTTTTTGCCTACTAATTTTGTTACAGTTCCTTTTCCACTACCTGCTGGTCCATCTATTGCTACTACAAATGCCATTTTATTTTTCGTATGAAATAATCATACTCTCCTTTCTTTTACTATATACGGTTATTTTTTACTTTCTACATTTACACCTTTTACAACTATTTCCATATTTAATACATTCATTGCTGTCATTTTTTCAATTTCTTTTATTATTTTTCTTTTCAAATTCTGCATAGTATCATTTACATTATAACCAAATTGAATTATAACTTCTATGTAAATATATATTCCATCATTTAATTCTTCATGTTTTTTAATAATAGTTCTGTGTATCTTATGCACGCCTTCCGTCTTTTCTGTAACAACATCTATTATTTGTTTAAAAACAGTATCTGAAATTTTAAAATTCCCCATATAACTAAAAGTTGGTCTTATAATTGATTTTTCTGAAATATAAGGAGCTTTTCCTCTTCCTTTAGATTTAAAAATTTGAAGTGGATCTAGTAAATATCCTGAAAAGTCTTTTTTTAAAGCAAAAGTAGGAACTGGAATTACATGTTTTCCTTCAGTTACTCTTATATTTCTTGCCATTTGCATTTCTGCTTCAGTTGCAACATCTGTAATATAAATTGTTTCTGTTATTGGCTCAAAACCTAAATTTTCAGCAATTCTTCTTACCATCTCATCAGATGTTCCTAAAATTAAAATACTTTCAGGTTTTCTTTTCTTTATTGCTGCTTGAATTTCTTTTCTTCTTTCTTCATTTTGAAACAATGCATTTCTTACAGTTTCTATTTTTGTAGGTGCTTTTTTCGCTGAAATTCCTGCAACAACTTCATTTCCTGAAATTAAAAGTCCATCATCTATTATATAATTTATTCCTCTTTCATTAGCAACCATTTGTGCTCTATAACTCTTACCTGTTCCTGATGGTCCAACAAAAGCATAGGTCTTCATTTTATGACCAAATAAATTCATTTTTTTCTCCAATCATTATCTTTTTATTAATTGGCATTATATCATTTTTAATATTTCTCTTCAAGTATTATTTGATGTATAAATTATTCTTCTAAACTATCTACTTCATATGTTATTTCTTTTTTATTTCCCTAATAATCTTCAGCAATTTTTCGTTTCTTATACCTCTGCTTTCTCTTCTATACTTTTTTAAAAATTTTTTAAATTTTTTATTTTTTTATAAAAGCTTTACTTTTTAATATTTATGCAATTTTATATAATTAATTATTATTTAAAATAAAAAATAGTGAGATTTTACTCTCACTATTTTTTAAATTATTTTGTTATCCATTTTACTAAATCTAAATTTTCTGAATCTAATAACATCTTGTGTTTTGGCATTGCTCTAAATGTATAGCCATAATTTCCACCAGATTTTAAATCTAATGTAGCTTCATAAGTATATTTGTTTTCTTCTTTATTTTCAGCAATCTTATTCATTGTTACAGTATATACATTTCTAACTGTTCCATTATTTAAGAATTGTCCGAAATATACTTGAACATCTGTATTTTCTTCTTGAATATTTGGTAAATACACATCACATGTAACTGTTATTTGAGTTCCAGCAACTAGTTTTGCATTATCTACATTTCTGTCTTGTACTAATTTTATTTTAGACCAATTATTTTTTATTTGTTTTTTCCATTCTGTAAATTCAGCAACATTTTGTAATTCATCAAAATATTGTTTTTTCAAATTGCAAAGTGGCATATATAATTCATTTACATAGTCTGAAACCATTCTTGCTGTACTGTATTTTCCACCAGTTGTTTTGATAGAATTTTTCATGTATGTTAACCATTCTTTTGAAATTCCTGCTTTATCTTGGTTATAATATGCAGGAATAATTTTATTTTCTAATGTATGGTATAAACTGTTACTATCAGCTTTATCTTGTTCTTCATAAGAATCATAATTAGCATTTGTTCCAATTGTCCATCCATTTGTTCCTGTATATCCTTCACACCACCATCCATCTAAAACACTAAAGTTTACAACACCATTTACTGATGCTTTTTCTCCTGATGTTCCAGAAGCTTCCATTGGTCTTCTCGGATTATTTAACCATACGTCAACACCACTAATTAAATATCTAGAAATTCCTATATTGTAGTTTTCAAGTACAAATATTTTTCCTTTAAATTGTGGCATTAATGATATTTCATGAATGTATTTTATTAAATCTTGACCACCTTTATCTGCTGGATGTGCTTTTCCTGCAAATATAATTTGAACTGGTCTTTTTTCATCATTTAATATTTGTGTTAATCTAGCAATATCTTTAAATAATAGTGTTGCTCTTTTATATGTTGCAAATCTTCTAGCAAATCCTATTGTTAAAGCATTTGGATTTAATTTATTTACAACTTCAGATATTTGATCATATCCTATTCCACTATTAACATATCTTTTTGTTACATTTTCTTTTATTAATCTAATTAATTTTTCTTTTCTTTCAACGTGTGCTGCCCATAATTTCTCATCTGGGATATTATCTATTTTTTCCCATGTAGAATCTACTTGAATATTATCTTGCCAATATGGTGGTAAATATTCATTAAATAATTCTTTTAAGTTTGGAGCAAGCCATGTACATGTATGAATTCCATTTGTTACATGAGTAATTGGAGATTCATCTTCAGCTATATTTGGCCATACTTCTGCAAATAGTTCTCTTGAAACTTCGCCATGAAGTTTACTTACACCATTTTTCTTTCCTGCAATTTTTAATGCAAGAACTCCCATATTAAATCCTGGTTCTAATTCATTTCCAGCCATTCCTAATCTTAAGAATTCTTCTTTTGTTATTCCTAATTTCTCCCAGTATCCATCAAAATATTTTTCTACTAAATCGATATCAAAAATATCATTTCCAGCAGGAACTGGTGTATGTGTAGTAAATACTGTTTTAACAGTTGCAATTTCTTTTGCCATTTCAAACGAAATTTGTCTTTCTTGCATTATATTATTTATTAATTCTAATGTTAAGAAAGAAGAGTGTCCTTCATTCATATGGTATACTGCTGGATTATAATTTAAAGTTTTTAATGCTTTAACTCCAGCCATACCTAAAACGATTTCTTGGCGGATTCTCATTTCTTTGTCTCCACCATATAATCTTAATGTAATTCCTCTGAATTCTTCTGCGTTTTGTTCAATATCAGAATCCATTAAATATAATTTTATTCTACCTACATTTATTTGCCATAATTTTAAGTATAATGTTTTTCCACATAATGGAATATCTATTATAACATCATCACCTACATTATCTTTTACTGGTAATATAGGTAAATTGTATAAATCTATATTATGATACTCAGAGCATTGTTCTCCACGTGAATTTATTCTTTGGTTAAAATATCCATTTTTATATAATAAACCAACTGCTACAAATGGTAATCCTAAATCACTTGCAGATTTTAAATGGTCTCCAGATAAAATTCCAAGCCCTCCTGAATATATAGGAACAATTTCATCTAAACCATATTCAGCTGAAAAATATGCAATTACATCATTTTGGTTATTTGGATAGTTTTTTGTAAACCAAGTGCATTTGCTATTCATATAGCTTTCATAATTTACTACAACTTGATCATATTTTTTCAAAAATTCTTGGTCATTTATACTTTGTTCTACTTTTTCTTGACTAATCATTTTTAAAAATTTAACTGGATTTTTTTCGCTTACTTCCCACAAATCTGAATCCATTACTTCGAATAATCTTAAATATTCTGTGTTCCAAGACCACCATAAATTGTTTGCAATTTCTGATAGTTTGTTAATTCTTTGTGGTAATTGTGGCACAACTGTAACTCTATTGAATATATACATTTATATATCCTCCTTCGTATTTTTAATTTATTTTCCTTAGTTTTCCATACATATAATTATCCTTTAAAATATTTTTTTTGTCAATGTAAAAATAAAGTTTTTTCAAAATAAAATTCACTTAATTTTTATTTTTTTTAACATATTATATTACCTGGAGTTTTATTACATTTTTATTACTTTTTCATTATCTTTTTGTTACTTCCATTTTTTTTAATTCTACTTATATTATAATAGAATTAACTATTTATCGGAGGGGTATTATGTTATTAAATAATAAAAAAAACATTGAACTTTTAAGAAAAGGTCTATATTCAGAAGAATTAAAACACTATTCACAATTATGTACTATTTATGAAGATTTAATAAGCTCAACAGCAAAAAATCCACAAATGGGTTTAACAACAATAGAACTTGCTAGCGCTCAAAGAAAATATAGTGCTTTTTTAGAAGCAGCTAGTAAAGGTGATTTTAGTTATATACAAACAAGAAATGAAAGAAAATTAGAAATAAATGGTGATGGTTCTCCAGAAATCTTGGATCCTCAATTTTCAGCTTTTGAAGAAGAGTATTTTAGATTATATGCTTATCATTCTCAAAAATTAGCTCAAATAAGAGAAGGTTCAGAAAGATTATCAAAAGTACTTGATAAAGATGTAAAGACTGGAAAAGATGTGATTTCTCAAAAAGCTTTAGAAGAATTTAAAGATTTTATGGTACAACCAATTAGTTTAGAAACAAAAGCTGATCCAAACTACATGTTAAATTTTTCAAAAAAATTTGTTTCTGCTGTTGCAAGACAAGCAAACCAAGCACCTTCCGAAGCATACGAAAAAATGGCAAAAAGCAGAAAACTTATGTTAAGAAGAAATTCTGGAGCATTTTTAATGAAAGAATTTGCTGAAAAACACTCTCCTAGATGGTTAGGTTTCGAATTTTGCAAACAAGCAAAAGAGGCTTTAAATGCAATAGATTCAATTGATCCAAACCATTTACCAGAACAATTAAAATTAGCTAAAAATTTCAATCCAGCACAATTTGGTGCAGAAATAACTGGAGTTAAAGGAAACGTTCAAAAATTCTTTGAAAAATTTGTTAGAAAAGAAGAATTAGAACAAGAAGATCCTTATAACCCATTTACAAATAGAGAACAAGAATATTTATCTAAAAAACCTGGAAACTTTTCAGAAAAAATGAGTTATGCAAAACAAAAAGTTTGTGCTGCTCTTGGATCAATATCTCGTGCAAAAAAAGCTGTATTTGCATTAGCACTTTGTGGTGTAATGGCTGTTAGTCCATTAATCAATACTTATTCAGCTGCACATGAATTTGATGAGGCAACAAAAATACAGCAACAAGTATCACCTCAATATAATCCAAGCATTATGAATATGACAGCTTTTGAACTTGATAGTGTTATAACCGATTTTGAAAATAATTCTGCTAATTATGAAACATTAGATTCTTTTAAATCTGATGGTGTATTAGCTTTAGATGCAATAATTCAAACTTGCCAATCATATCAAACTAGATATCAAACACCAACTTTAGAAGAAGCTACAATAATTTTAAATTCCCTAGATAATGTGACAAGTCTTTTAGTTGAAAAACCAGTTGAATTTGCAATCCAAGAAGAACATCCTGATTTTTCAAATATAACTGCTGATTTATTTTATAATGACACAATAGTAGATCCTCAAGACTTTACACAAACAACTACTGAAGAAGGTTTCAATATAACATTTGTTGATGAATATGGAAATCCTAAAGAAACAACTATTCATAATGTTGCTTCACCACTTCTTGGAAAAAATGATATGTTTGGTAGAGCTATACAACTTGAAAGAGGTTATGATTCAAAATACAATCAAATCTTAAAGGCGCTTTCTAGTCCTGATACAATAAATCCTGAAACAGGAAAAACATATACCTACGAAGAACTTTCTAAATTGTCTACAGAATTTTTCCAAACAATTATAGAAGATGCTACTATTGCAAAATCATTAACAGTTCCTGTTGTAGAAATTGATGAAAAAGGAAATTTTGTTTATGTATTACCAGAACAAGAACAAGAAATTACACAAACAACAGAATCTCCAATTATTACAGAGTCACCTACATATGATGACGGAGACGAAAGATAATTAATAAAATAAAAAAAGAAGGTTTTTTAATAAACCTTCTTTTTTATTTGAACTTTTATTTTATAATTTAAATGAATATGGTAATAATTCTCCTATTGTATATTCATCAACTTTATTTTCATAATAGTTATATACTTTAAAATCTTTATCTACAAATTCACTCATAAATTGTCTACAATAACCACAAGGTAAACATTTTTCAGGTTCTTTCCCCTCTGGTCCTCCAACTATTAGAATACTTTCAAAATATTTTTCTCCTTCTGATATTGCTTTACAAAAAGCAACTCTTTCCGCGCATATACTTTGAATTCCATCATTTTCAATGTTGCACCCTAAATATCTGTTACCATTTTTTGTAACTAATACAGCTCCTACTGTATATTTTGATGTTTTGGCATGTGCTCTTTCTCTAACACTATTAGCATATCTAATATTATCCGTAAAATCTATCATATTTCCTCCTTTATAAAATATTATTTATATTTCCTTATATTTATTAAATATCTTCCACTTCTTGTTTCTTTTTCTATTCCGTCAAATATAAATTTTCCTTTTCCTCTTATTGTTATTATATCATTAACATTTATTTTTTTTGAATCTTTAAAAACATTTATTGAATTTATAAAAACTCTTCCCTCTTTTATCAAATCTTCAGCATCGCCTCTTGAACACTTAGCAAGTTCTGATACAAAATTATCTAGTCTTATTGAAGAAACAATAATATTCAAATTTTCATATTCTGTTTCTAGAATTGTCAATTCATTTATACTTTCAACTGTTATTTCTGATTTTCTAAATCTAGTCAAAGTTTTTAAATCTTCTGATAATATATTAGAAATTTCTGAAAGCGCGATTATATCTGCACCAAAATCTGTTACTATTATATCTCCAAATTTTTCTCTTTTAATTCCTAATTTCATTATTCCACTTAAAAAATCTTTATGTTCATAACTTATATTATTCGGTAATTTTATTCTTATTACATTAAAAATTTTTTCAAAGTTTTTCTCTATCATTTCTAAGGATAATTTTTCTGGATAAAATATAACAATACTTCTATCAGTCTCTTCTTTACCACCATAAATTATATAGTTAGAAATATTTTCTTCTAATAATATTTTTTTTACAACAGAAATTTCAGAAATATTTAAAAAATCTGTATATACAATCTTATTTTTCGAAAAATTATATTTATCTATAATTTTTGCTACTAATAATTTGTATTCACTATTTTTATATTTTTCTCTTGCATTTTCAAACATTCTACAATACTTCCTACATCTAAACCATATTTTCTTTCAATTTCATCTACACTTCCGTGTTTTACAAAAACATCTGGATAAGCTATTTTCTCTAATTCTATATTTATTTTATTTTCAAAAATTAGTTCTTCTACTTTACTACCAAGCCCACCAATAACAGTTCCATCTTCTATAGTAACAACTTTTTTCTTACCAATAATATTTTTTAAAATGGTTTCATTATCTAATGGTTTTAAAAATCTTGCATTTATAACTGTTGCATTTATTCCATTTTCTTCTAATTCTTCTGCAACTTCAACAGCTCTTGATACCATTTTTCCTATTGCTATTATTGTTATATCACTTCCTTGTCTTAATATTTCAGCTTTACCTAATGAAATTTTTTCAGAACTATTAAATGATATTTGTTCTCCTCCTCTAGGATATCTTATTAGAACTGGTTTCTTTAGTTCAACAGAAAATTCTAGCATTTGTTCTAATTCTGAAAAATCTTTTGGAGCCAATATATTAAAATTCGGAATTGTATTTGTAAAAGCAAAATCTAATAAACCTTGATGTGTTTCCCCATCATTACCTACAATACCTGCTCTATCAGCACAAATAATTACAGGTAATTCTTGAATAGCAACATCATGAACTAATTGATCATAAGCTCTTTGTATAAATGAAGAATATAATGGAACAACTGGGACCAAACCTGATTTAGCAAGACCCGCAGCCAATCCCACTGCATGTTGTTCTGCAATTCCTACATCAAAAAATCTATCTGGATATTTTTTAGCAAAATCTGAAAGACCTGTTCCATCTGTCATAGCAGCTGTTATTGCAACTATTTTTTTATTATCTTTTGCAATTTCTACTAACTTATCTCCAAACACTTTTGAATAATCTTTCTTTCCTTTTCCTTGTTTCTCTCCTGTTGATTTATCAAATTTTGAAGTACTATGGAATTTGTCAGGATTTGATTCTGCTGGTTTATATCCTTTTCCTTTTTTAGTTAAAACATGAACTAAAATTGGACCTTCTTGTTCTTTACAAATTTTTAAAATATCTTCAAGTTTTTCTAAATTATGTCCATCAACTGGCCCTAAATATCTAAAACCGATATCTTCAAAATACATTTTTGGAATTACTAATTGTTTTATTCCTCTTTTTGTTCTTTGTACAAATTTTACAACTTTTTTTCCTATACCAGGAATTTTACTAATAATTTTTTTACCTTTTACACTTGTATTTACATATACACTTTTTGTTCTTAATTTTGAAAGCATCATTGATATTCCACCAACATTTTTGGAAATACTCATCTCATTATCATTTAATATAACAATCATATTTGTATTACTGCTTCCAACATCATTTAAAGCTTCTAATGCCATACCACCAGTTAAGGCTCCATCTCCTATAACTGCTATTACTTTATTGTTTTCACCTTTTATATCTCTAGCTCTTGCCATTCCAAGCCCTACAGAAATAGAGGTGCTACTATGACCTGTATTAAAATTATCGTATATACTTTCACAAGCTTTTGGAAATCCTGCAATTCCATCCATTTTTCTTAAAGTTGTTAATTTATTTTTTCTTCCTGTTAATATTTTATGAACATAGCTTTGATGACCTACATCCCAAATTATTTTATCAAGTGGTGTATTAAAAACTGAATGAAGTGCTATTGTAAGTTCTACAACACCTAAATTCGAAGCCAAATGTCCACCTGTTTCTGATACAATATCTAATATTTTTTCTCTTATTTCATTTGCTAAGATTTCTTTTTCTTTTATATTTAGAGGTTTTAAATCCTCTGGATAATTAACTTTTTCTATAATCATTTTAAACTTCCTTTATGCCATTAATAATGCAAGCAACGCTGTTGTTAATGGTACTGACAAATTATCTGTTCCTTTTATTGAAATAGCCTCAATTATAGTCATAAGTATTGCTACTAAAACTGATTTTATTGCTACATATTCTGTTCCTATATTTGAAAAATATATTGCCATTATTATTAAAGTAACTGCAAACATAGTTCCAGAGCCAGCTAATGTTTTTTTGTTATTTTTGATTCTAAATTCTGGACTTTTTACAGCTTGCCCTATTACAGCTGCAAATCCATCTCCATATCCCATTACAAAAATACCACATAAACCTATAACTGGATTATTTATTGGTCCAAAAGTTAATAATGCTAATATGAATAAAGATAATGCATAAAATACAGTTCCTAAACTTTCTTTATTGGCATCTTTAGAATCTCTTTCCATAACTTTTATAAGACCTTTTTTGTAAGATAAATAATTTATTACTACAAATAATGCTGGTACAAATGATGCCCAAATCATACTATCAAAAAATATCATAGCAATTACCCACCAATTTGCTAGCATTATATGTATATATTTTCTACTTGCTTCCTTTCCTGCTTTTTCAAAAACTTTAGCAGAAACTAAAATCATTACTACAAATAATATTGAAACTATTACTCCAAATAAATTGTTCATTTTCTTT
The DNA here is from genome assembly GCA_045630665.1 of Candidatus Scatovivens sp. Lineage (GTDB taxonomy): Bacteria > Bacillota > Clostridia > TANB77 > CAG-508 > Scatovivens. The sequence continues at coordinate 918 of JAZQTI010000014.1, read as the reverse complement.
TCTTCCTAAACATTATTTAATTGCAAAATTATATTTATAATTTTTGCTTTTGATATTATATCAAAAAAAGTACTTTATAAAAAGTACTTTTAACAAAATTTACATTATGAACACAATATAATATTTATATTAGTTATTTTTACAATCATTATATACATTTTCATTCAACCATTTTTTATTTTCTTCTAGGTTTTCTCGTACTTGTGTTGCTCTAATTGGAACATTTTCTCTTTTATTATCAACACGTCTATCTATTAAATCCAAATATTTTGCAACACTTGCACCATATTTTTCGCTGCTATAAAAATGTGTTATTCCATCTGATTTATCAATAATTTTACTTAAATATTCCATTTGAATATTTACACTTTTTTCATCTAAACCATATTGACTTGGTGGATTATGTGCAAATCTTATTTCAACATTTGGATATGCTTCTTTAATCCATTCAGCTCTTTTTTCTGTTGGAATATCAATTAAATCAGTATCATATACAATTACAATTAACTTATCCATTTCTTTTAATGCTGTTTCTATTAAATATTGATGTCCCTTATGAAATGGAGCAAATTTCCCTATTGTAAACCCTATTTTTCTATCCATAGCCTTTTCCTTATTATTTTTTACTTTTGCATTATAGCACAATTTACATTAAATTCCTACAAAAAATTCACTTTTAGCATATATAATAATTTCCCAAATAGAATTGTTGTTTTTTGGTAATTATAATGATATAATTTTGTGGAAAATTACTATATTTTAAGGAGTGAAATAAATGAAAAAAAATGCATTAGATATAATAATTTAATTAATTGTTATTATTCTTGTTTCTTTATTCATATTTGCGATAATAAATTATATTAATTCAAAAGCTAGTTTATCATCAACATATATATCAAAAGAAAATGATTTATTCGA
>JAZQTI010000013.1:0-1753 GCA_045630665.1 Candidatus Scatovivens sp. | reverse complement strand
AGATTTAATTTAAGATGCTTTTGCATCACGAAGATAATATTCATTTATTAGCTCTATGATTACATCTGGTAACCATAAATGCAAATCTAATGATTTATTATCTATTGAGCCTTTGGATATTACTTCTAAAGGCTGTACATCATAAACTTTATTGTTAGATTTTACTATCATTCCAATTTTTTGACTTAAAAATATTTGAACTTTAGTTTTAGGTGGTAATCTTTTATCCATAATTTGGAACTTACTGTTATTTAAAGAAAACACACCTGCATTGTCGATAGTTCTTTCAAATCTAACACATAATAGTTCATCTAAGTTGTATCTCTTTGGTAGTTTTAAAAATTGACTTTCACTTTTACTGGCTTGTATTGCAAATTTAGAATTATACTTTTTAATATACTCTACTAAAAATTTATTAGCATCATCAATTGTTTTTATTTTATTAATTCTAAATTCTGTAACTAGCCTGCTTTGCAATGTTTCCCATAGTCTTTCAATTCTTCCTTTTGCTTGTGGTGAAGAAGCAGGAAACATATTTATGCCAAGTTCTTCAACAATTCTACCAAATTGAGTAATACCTTTTTCTCGACCATTTAACTGTTCTTCTATAGTTATGTGGTCGTTAACTTTTTTTGGCGGAAAGAACACACTATATTTATCTGGATAAAGCGAAACAGGAATACCAAAGTTTTCTAATGTTTGTCTCAACACTTCTAGATATCCTAGTAAACATTCATTTTTACACATGTATAATCCTGTTATTTTGCCTGTAGCATCATCTATAAAACCGTGAAGAGAATATTTTTCTCCTGTTTCAAACCAATCAAACGGGGTACCGTCTGCTTGAAGCATCATTCCTTCACATTCTTTTCTTTTCCTTCTGTGGTGTAGTTTTGCTTTACGATGTTTTTTAGGACTTTTTATTCCAGCATTTCTCAAAATATTGTATAAAGCAGAATATGATATATCAATATTTTCTCTTTCCTTTAAAAGTTCTTGAAAGTGTTTAAAATTAGATATTTCATACTCATAAGAGCTTCTAAGTTCTAATATTTTCTTTTTAGTTTCATCTGGTATTGTATTTTTAGGTTTTCTACCACGATTTCCATGTTGAATGGATGATACGCCGTTTTCTATTACCTCCTTTTTGATCTGTTTAACACGACGTTCAGAAAGACCTAAAGCAACAGCAACTTGTTTTACAGTAATTGTTCCTTTTATACATGCTTCAATTAAGTTAGCTCTTCTTAAATCTTTTTCTTTTAACATTAAATATTCCACCTTCCTAGTTTGTCTATTATTTACATTTTTATACATTTAGGGTGAAATATTTGCTTATAAACATTTAAGGTGATTTTATCATAAATTAAATACATTACGAACTTTAGCAATTTGCAATATTATGTAAAATATGGTATAATAGAAATGTACAAAGTTTTTCTTTGAAATTGAGAATATTTTCTCGATTAATTTGTTGCCTGTTTGGTAGCAAAAAATCAGGAGTATCTCATTGAGGGGAAAAATAGTAAAGTAAAAACATTAAAATCATTTTACAGGAGGAATTTACTATGAAAGCATTTGAAGCACGGAAAGCATCTGTTGAGCCCCAGTATGTATTTGTCAAGTGAAAATTGACCCCTTTTGCAATTTAATTTTGACCCCCTCGAAGACAAAAAAATTAATCTTTTGTTTCCAACAACCAAGCCTGTGTTTCTCTAAGTCTGTATGAATTTCCATTCATATTTATAACAAT
>JAZQTI010000012.1:0-17898 GCA_045630665.1 Candidatus Scatovivens sp. | reverse complement strand
GAATAACTAATTATAAATATGGCTTTTCAAAAGAAGAAATTGATAAGTTTACTACAATAGAAAAAATAGATGCATTGCTAAATAAAATAACAAGAACTTTGAATGCAGATGAGCAATTTATAAAAGATGTTTATATGAATTGTAAAGAAAATAATTTTTCACATGAATCGTTTTTTAAGAGTAATAATGAAATTAAAATAAATTTATAATGAAATAGATGATAAATTTGGGGGCAAATATGAAAAATAAAAATATATTAAAAAAAGTAGTAATTTTAATAGCGATAGCTATATTAGTAAGTTTACCAGTAGTAAATTTAGCACATAGTGGAAGAACAGATTCAAGTGGAGGGCATAAAGATAATAAAAATAAAAGTGGGTTAGGATATTACCATTATCACTGTGGTGGAAATCCACCTCATTTACATACAGGAGGAGTTTGTCCTTATAGTGGTGCAGCTGCTACAAGTAGTACAAGCTCAAGTTCTACATCAAGTACTTCTAGTTCAACAAAATCTACAACACCTGCTAAAGTTAATGCAACAAGTGTTAGTATAGAAGAAAATGATTTTGAAATATTATTAGGAGAATCTAAAGTACTTTCAGCAACTGTTTCACCATCAAATACAACAGATAAAACTATTACTTGGAAAAGTGATAATAAAGATGTTGTAATTATAGATTCAGAAGGTGAGATTGTAGCAATGGGAGTTGGTGAGGCAACTATTACTGCTTCTAGTGCAAATGGAAAACAATCTAGTATAAAAATAACTGTTAATCCAATAAAAGTTTCTGAAATAAAATTAAGTAAAACAGAAGTTAATTTAAAACCTGAAGAAGAAGTTATAGTAACAGCAGAAGTACTTCCAGAAAATGCTACAGATAAAACTATTGAATGGACTTCAGAAAATCCAGATATAGTAACTGTAGAAGAAGGAAGAATAATAGCAAAATCTTCTGGTAGTACAAAAGTAATTTGCAAATCAAAAGATGGTGTGGAAAGTGGAATTAATATAACCGTTGAAAGTAATGAAGAAGATAGTGAAGAAAACACAGTAGAAACAGTTGCTGCTACTGATGGTAGCTCAAATAGTAGTGAAAGTTCTGACTCTGATGCAGCATTAGGTGCTCTGGTTCTTGCTGGAATGATAGGTGGTCCGATTTATGCATTAAAAAAGAAAAAGAATAAATAAAAAAGAAGGTTAACTATTTTTTTATTTCCACAATTTCCATTTGACATTTCGCCAAAAGGTGTTAAAATATAGGTGAAAAATAAAGTAAATGGAGTAGTGAAGTATGGAAAATAAAGAAAACATTGCTACAAAAGAAAATCCAGAAATCGAAAAATTAAAATTAGTATTAGAACTAGCAGGAAAAGAAGCAAATGTTCAAGACTCTAGAAAACAAGGAATAGATTTTAAAATAATTTGTATGTTATCTATAGTTGTTGTTTTACTTGGAATGCTAATATTAAACTTTAACTCATCAAACTTGTTTGTTCAAAACTTTTTCTCAAGAGGTGTGTTTGAAGTTATTTATAGATTCACTTTTTTAACTCTATATATTGCAAATGTTGTTTTATGCATTATTAGTATTTTCTTTTTTGTAAATTGTTTATTTAATAAAAATACTGCTAAAACAAATATAGAATTATTACACACAGATTTTTCTGATGAATATTCATATTTTTCTTTAGTAAGAACATATATAAAAAATTACAACGAAATTTCTAAAAAGAATTCTGATTTAAATGATTTTCTTTTAAAAAGATATAAAGCAGGTTCGATTTTATTTTTGATTTCAACTATTATAACTGTTGTTATTTGGGTAATGACCTGGGCTTTATAATTTTATAAATTTAAACTCTAGCTTTTTATAGCTAGAGTTTTTTTGTATACTTTGGCTTTTTTTGCAAATACTAAATAAAAATTGTTTGGAGGTATTTATGCAAATAGAGTGGGATTTAATTCATAAAAAACTTGATGAATTTGAAGTTGCTGATGAAATTTTAGAATACATTGATGATATAAATGATATGCTTGAGCAAAAGGTATACAACAAAGATGCTGTTATTAATATTGAGAGTAAATATTCTATTGAGTCTAAATTTTTATTGAAGTTTGATAATCCAAATAAAGTTGGTTTTGATAATAATTATGATGATTCAGATTTTCAAGTTTTAATTAATTTAAAAAATAGGTTATATTATATTGCTATTTTAAAAGTTTTAGAAGAAGATGGAACTGAAATTCCTAAAAATCTTTTTACAAGAAGCACTTTAGAACTTTTGGAGTTAATTGCAAATTGACAAAACTTGTGATTTTTTCACAATTTAATCATTTTTTCGTTACAGAAAGTTTTACAAAAATTCATATAAAAAACACCAAACTAAATTTGCTTAATGTTATAATTTAATCAGTTCCAAGTTACGAATACTTTTATTCATAGCTTGGGTGTATATAAGAGCGCATATTATATAATTTAAATAGACTTGGGGGCGATGCACAAGTCTATTTTTCCTTTTATAAATTATATCGTTCACTTTTTAGTCATAAAATTACCGTTTTTGGTCATAATAAATTGCGCTAAAATTCACACAAAAAACACCATTGATTTTTTCCATAGTGATATAATGCAAACAAGTTAAGTAATAATTAATTTCGAAAGGTTATAAATTGGTGGGAGGTATGGATGATATGAACAAAGGATTAAATGAAAATAAAAATTTTTATGGAAATGAAAATAATGAATTAAATAATTTTATTAGCGGTGCAAACGCTATATATCATAGTGATTCATACTTTGATAATTAAATAGATTGTAAGTTATATACAACCAATAAATGTACTCCGAGAAAGGGATAAGATGCTATCATCTTGTCCTTTTTTCATTATAAAAATGAAGTTGCAAATTATATAAATATTGTAATCCTTATATAAACACGAAATCCCGCCAGCAATGCTTGGCGGGATCCGTTTTGGGGATTAGAATCTGATGGTCGATACCATAGTCCAGAAGGCCTTCAAAATCTCGATGATTTCGTTGCCGGCGCTCTGCAGGAACTCGAGCATGTTCCACTTGAAGATGGAAGGGATGAAGCCCAGCAGAAGCTTGAGCATAACTTCACCGATATCCAGGAAGAACTGGAAGAAGTTATAGATCATAGGGATCTTGGTAGGCAGCGCAGGCCAGAAGTAAGTTGCAACGTTCAGCAAGATAGCGATGATGATAGCCATCCTCAGAAATCTGCTGAAGGAAAAGTGGGTGCAGTCAGTCTTGACGTTGGTCCAAAGCTTGGCAACTGGGTTAGACTTGGGCTGCTTGTTGGTTACGACTTCTTCTTCCTGACGGGGCTGGTTGTTGGCACGGTTGATTCTCGGTTTTCTCTCCATGATAATTCTCCTTTTTGGTCATAGTGTTAATTGGGTTTCTGTATATAAAACATCTCACTTGAGACGAGTAAAAGGGGGAAAATATATTCAAAAATAGGCGAACCTATGTAATTAAATTATACTACTTTACATAAGATAAGTCAAATATTTCAAGGCTTTTAAGATATTTATGTGGTAAATAGAATGAGAAAGTGATATAATAATGCCATTGTTTAAATTAGATAAAAGTTAGGTGATATAAATGTACAATATTGGTATTGTTGGCATTGGATTTTTAGGTGGCTCTTTAATTAAGTCTTTAGCCAAATCTTCTAAAGTTAAAAATATAGTTGCTTGTGATGTTAATGAAAATAGCTTAAAAAAAGCTTTTTCTGATGGTGTTATAACAGATTATACTTTAGAAATTAATGATAAATTTAAAGATTGTGATATTGTTTTTATAAGTACGCCTGTTAGTTATATTTCAGAATATGCAAAAAAACTTGAAAAAGTTGTTAAGCCTGAATGTATAATAACAGATACTGGTAGTACTAAAAAAACAATTTTAGAAGCTTCTAAATCTCTAAAAAGAGAATTCATTGGTGGTCATCCAATGATAGGTTCAGAACGTTCTGGTTATGAAACTTCAAAAGAGTTATTATTCGAAAATTCTTATTATATAATTACAAAAACAGAAAAAAATAAACCAGAAACAGTAGAACTTTTAAAAGAACTTGTTTTAGAAATTAAAGCAATTCCAATTATTATAGATAGTGCAGAACATGATTATATAACAGCTAGTATTAGCCATGTTCCTCATGTTGTTGCTGCTGCTTTAGTAAATCTTGTTAAAGAATTAGATAATGAAGAAGAAATAATGAAAACTTTAGCTGCAGGTGGCTTTAAAGACATTACAAGAATAGCTTCTTCAGATCCTACAATGTGGGAAAATATATGCACTGAAAACAAAGATGAAATACTAAAAGTTCTTGGTAAATTAATAAATATCTTACAAGGATTTGAAAAAAACATTTCTAAAAAAGATGTAGTTTACGACTTTTTTGATTCTTCAAAAAAATATAGAGACAGCTTTATTAATAGAAAAATTAATGGTAATACAATGCCAGAACTTAATATTTCTGTTAAAGATGAAAATGGTGCTATCGCTAAAATTACAACTCTTTTAAGTGATAACGGAATTGGTATTAAAAACATTGAAGTTCTAAATAATAGAGAAAACAATTTTGGTGCTTTAAGAGTTGTTGTTAGAAATTATGACGAAAGAGATAAAGGCTTTGATGTTTTAGTTTCAGCAGGTTTTGAAGTTAGAAAAGTTAACTAGAAGGTTGGATTAGAAAGAGTTTTATGGATAAAAAAAGATTCAAAAAAATATATGTTGAAATAACAAATTCTTGCAATTTAAAATGTTCTTTTTGTCCAGAAGGGAAAAGGGCAAAAGAATTTATTACTTTAGAAAATTTCAAACATATAATTAATGAAATAAAAAGTTATACTAATTTAATAGCTTTACATGTTAAAGGTGAACCTTTATTACATCCAAATTTAAAAGAAATTTTAGATGTTTGCAAGGAAAATAACATTTTAGTAAATATTACTACAAATGCAACGTTACTTGAGAAAAATTTAGATATTTTAATTAATAATAGTTCTGTTAGACAGCTTAATTTATCTTTACATAGTATAACAAAAAATGAGAATACAGATAAATATAATTTTTCAGAATATATTAATAATGTGATAAAATGTTCTAAAGAGATTTTAGAAAAATCAAACATTATAATATCTTATAGATTGTGGAATTTAGAAAGTTTAGAAGAAAATTCAGAAAATTATCAAATATTAAATTCACTAGAATGTGCATTTTCTGTGGAAAACTTAAAGGAAATTGCCAAAAAAGAAAAATTTGTAAAATTAGGTGAAAAGGTATTTTTAAATCAAGACTTTGAATTTGTTTGGCCTAGTTTAGAAAATGAGGAATTATCTTGCACTGGAACTTGTTGGGGATTAAGAAATCAAGCTGCAATCCTTGTAAATGGCGATGTTGTGCCTTGCTGTTTAGATGAAAACGGTGAAATTTTACTTGGGAATATTTTTGAAACTAGTTTTGAAAATATAATTGAATCAGAATTTTCTAAAGAAATAATTAAAGGTTTTGAAGAAAATAAAATTATTCACAAACTATGTAAAAGGTGTGGATTTAGAGGAAAGTTTGACAAATAGAAAAGAAAAATTGTCAAATAATAAATTATTTTTTAAAGGAGTATAAAATGGGAATAGTTGAAATTATTTTTATAGCAATTGGATTAGCAATGGATGCTTTTGCGGTATCAGTTTGTAAAGGTTTATCTATGAAGAAAATGAGTTGGAAAAAAGCAATTATTATTGCATTATATTTTGGAATATTCCAAGCTTTAATGCCTGTAATTGGATATGCTTTAGGAATTGGTTTTGAAGAAAGTATTAAATTTATAGATCACTGGATTGCATTTTGTTTATTAGCTTTTATTGGTGGAAATATGATAAAAGAAGCTTTAAGCAAAGAGGAAGATGATAATCAAAATGATGATGTTAATTTTAAAACAATGGTTGTTTTAGCAGTTGCTACTAGTATAGATGCTTTAGCTGTTGGAGTAACATTTGCGTTTTTAAATGTTAATTTAATTTTTGCTATATCAATAATTGGAATATTAACATTTATAATATCTTTGCTAGGTGTAAAAATAGGAAATGTATTTGGAGATAAATTTGAGAAAAAAGCAGAACTTGCTGGTGGTATAATTTTAATTTTAATTGGTCTTAAAATTTTATTAGAACATTTAGGAATATTAATTTTATAAAATAGATAAAAGAAATAAATTATAAACTAATTTATTTCTTTTTTTGTTTTAATTTTTTATTAATTAATAACTTTACAAAAAAATATTATATTGATACAATTATTTTGTATAATTATTTTTAAAATTTGATTGGAGGCACAAATGAAACAGCCAGTATACATATATGCAAAAAAAGATGAACTTGAAACACCAGAGTTTGCTGAAAAATTAGACAAAGCTTATGCTGAAAAATCTAATTTTGAAGAAATCTATTTAGTTGTAGATGGACAAGTTTTAGAAGATCCAAACAATGGTGGAGCACTTAAAAAAATAGGAAAAAATTTATACCAAAGTGCTTTAAGTAAACGTCAATTTAAATTAGATAATGGAGACATTGATTGCATAAAAGGACTTTCAGAAGAACATCCTTCTGGACTACATGAATTAAGAGATCCAAATAGTGGAATGCCGCTTAAAGAAGTAGAAGAAGGAATTTACGAAATGCCTAATGGAAAGGTTTATATAGCTGCAAATGATGAAACTCTAGAATCACCAGAGTTTAACGAAAAACTACAAGACTTATATAAAAAACATAACTTATATGGAGATAAAACAAGTGTAAATATAGTTTTAAATGGTGAAACATTAGAAGATCCTACAAGCGGAGGAACTGTAATAAAAACGGGTCCAAATGAATATAAAGGTGTTTATTCAAAAAATACTATGTTACGTGCAAATGGAGAATTATTGCCATTAAGAGACCCTGTTGCAGGAACAAGAATGGTAAAACAAGAAGATGGTAGATATTATAGTTCAACTTTAAATAAACATTTTACTTTAGGTGAAGCTCAAAATGGAAAAGCAGTATTTTTTCCAGAATATTTACCTTATGATGGAATGACAAATGTTAAAGCTCAAGTTATAGGAGATAGATTAGTTGGAGAAAATGGTATAAGTCTTCCAATTTTAGAAACAGGTTATATTGATGGGCCAATGGAAGATGGCTTATTAACTCAAGAAGATATAGATGCAAGTATTGCCAAAAAACATGAGCTTAATGAAAAAGCTCTTAATAAAATTCGTCAAGAATTAGATGAAGAACTTGCAGCAAAAAGAGCAGAACATGAAGCTGAAATGGCAAAAATGCAACAAAGAATTGATGCTATAAAATTAGCTAGAGAACTAGAAACTGCTAGAGTGGAAAGAAAAGCTATAACAGAAGGATTTGCAGCAATAGGGTTAGCTGTTGATCCAGATAAATTACCACCACTTCCAGAAATTCCAGATGATATGCCTTTAGATTTGCTACAAGAAGAAATAGATTCATTAAGAGCACTTATGAACAATAATAATAAACAAGTGGGATCTTTAGATTTTAGAAATGTTCAAGCTTTATCTTTAACAGCTTCTGTAAATGAAACGGTAAAAGCTTCTAAAGATTTAGAACAAGGATTAGATATTGCATTAAATCCTGACAAAGAATTTAATGCTGAGATAGAACTTCCAATTCAAAATGAAGAAGAACACCAAGATGATAAAAATACAAATGATTTAGAAAATGATATGGAATTATAATAATAAAGTAGGGGGAAGAGATATGGATGCATCAACAAGAATTGCATTTGCTGAAATTGATTTAATATTAAATTTATTAGATATAAAATATTCAAGAAAAATACCAGCTGAATTAAGATATACATTTAATACACAAAAAGAATTGAATTACCAAAAAGATATTGATGTTAAACGCCCACTTACTGAACAAAATCTTACTAAAGAAACAGTTTCAATATTGGCTTTGTTAAATTATCAATACTGGTGTGAAACAGAAGAAGAAAAAAATGAATTAGTAAAACAATTAATAGAAAATGATAGAAAAGCTGAAAAAGAATATAGAGATAAATATAATCCAGCAAATATGTTTAAACAAGAAAAAGAACGTTTAGAAAAGATTGTAGAAGAAACAAAAGCAGAGCAACAAGCTTTAGTTACTAAAAAGAACAAATCATTCTTTTCAAAAATTATTGATAAAATTAAAAGTATATTTAAAAGATAAAATAAGAAAGTTTAAGTTTTTTAATAATAAATAAAAATAGATGTGTTAAAAAATTAAACAAAATTTTAATAAAAAAAGCCTCTGATTTTAGAGGCTTTTTTATTTATTATCTATTATCATTCTGCAATTTGATTGAAGTATTTCATATCCATAATTTTTAGATTTATTGAATCATCTTGTGGGCATGTTGCTGTTACACCAATACCATAGGCATATCTTTGAAGTCCTATACCAGTTGTTCCAGCATCATCAATATAGAAAAGTCTATAAGGACGACCATTAGGATCTGGTAAAAATTGTGTTGTATAGATTCCAGTAGGAGTATCAAATGTACCTGTAATAGTTCCGTCAAAATTTTCTGCTAGCGTAATTGTTTCATTTGGATATGAAGATGATTGATAAACGCCAGACCAATGATGTTCTTCAGCTATTTGTTTTATAAAGATTGTATCTGAATGTCTTTTCCATAAAATTGCATCATCTTGAATATCTGTTTCTATTTCTAAAATGTCCTTATTAATTGTAATTGTTGTATATATTCTGTTTTCAGTTCCTGGTTCTAGTTCAAATGTTTGTAGAGTGGTTTCATCAATAAGTCTAAATGGACTAGTCATTGAATTATATGTAACATCCTGGTATTTTGAAGATAAACTTACTACAAAAGAATCAAGAGCTTCACGATAGATTTCAATTGTACCGCTACCATCATCTGCTAAATAAGTTCCAGAAAAGTTATCTGATATTTGTTCTGATTCGAATGTTTCTATTGTTTTATCAATAGTATCATCATTGTTTATAGTATATTCTAAAGTATCAAGCTTGTCTTCTAATGTTGTTTTTAATGTTTCTACTAAATAAGATGGATTTGTACTTAAGTCTATATTTGTACCAGGATTTATTAGATTATCATCAATTGTATTGCTATTATTATCTGTATCTGTGTTATCGATTTTATCATCATTTTCTAAATCATCTGGTTTTTCAACACCTTCTAATGTATAAGTTCCACTCATTTTATTGAAGATGTGACTTGCTAAAGTACCACTAGAAGTAAATTCGATTTCATAAGGATTTTCTCTTAAAATATTAAATTCATTAATAATATCTATTCCTTTAACACTATCATGAGATTTTTGATATATTGCTAAAAGATTGTCTTCGACATATTCAGGTGGTATTAAATAGATTGTATCATCAATTGCAACATTTACATGTCCTTTATCAAGTTCTGAAATATAAATTTTGTAATTACCATTTGTGTAAATACCATTCCAATTTTGTTTTTCAAATTCTAGTTTTTCAAATTCTTTTCCTTTTGCTTTTTTAAATAATCCATAATTAATAGTAGAAGAATTTTCTATTTTAACTCCATTATCTGTTAAAACTACGCTAATAAGTTCTGAATCATCTGTTAATACTTCTAATCTTTTACGTGTAACTATAGACATATCGTAATATGCATTAATAGTAGATGACCCCATTGTTTCTATTAAATAAACTCTATAAGTATCTTCATTTTTTCTTAAAATTCGCATTGTGTAAATTCCATTTGTAAAGCTTCCTAGCCAATCATCTATATATAAAGGTTCTTGATTTTTAAATTTATCAGCTTCTGGATCTTTGAATTCTTCTTCAATTTCTTCTTTACTTGTAGGATTATTTTCATTATTTAGTTCATTTAATTCCTCTTGGCTAATTCCAAATAATGAAGGATTATCTTTTATTAATTTATAAAATGTATTTCCAAAAGTTGGTTCAAAAACTTTTGTGTTAATAACAGATTGAAGACTTGATATTAATATCATAACAATTATTACTGCAACAAAATTTGTTCCACCACGTTTTTTGAAAACAGTGTCAGATGTGTTATTTGTTGATATGATGAAGTTTGTTTGTTTATTTAAATAATTTCTATATAAACTTCCAAACATAACTGCAAAAATAATTGTAAATAATAATGTTGCATATCCAAATAATGCTTCACCTGTGTAGAATGTTAAACTAGAAAGTAGTGAAGTTATAAAATAAAATATAATTCCTTCTAGATACATTTTTCTATATACATAGTATAATCCACCAAATAATAATGCGAAGAAGGAAAAATGTCTTTTTTGAAATTTTTCATATTGGGGACCAGCTAATTTTTGTTTTATTTCTTCAAAATCCATAATAAAAACCTCTTTTGTATAAATATATATAGTAATTTTATCATATAGAAAATTTAGGGTCAAACGATATGAAAAAATGAAATATAAATGACAAATAAGAAAATACAATACAATATAATATAATAAAATCTAAGGAAAAAATAAAATAAGAAATATAAGATACAAAAATATAAGGTGAGAAAATATAAGATAAAACAATATAGCACAAATGTAGTTATGTAAACAAAATTACTGAAAAGATTGAAATTGAAGGGGAAATGTAGTATAATAATAGTTGTAACTAGTAGTTTATCTGCAGAAATAAAAGTGTATTTGCAGATTTGTCAAAGATAGAGAGAAGAAGAGGATAAAACAGCTATGGGCAAAGGAGTTTTTGGCGTAAACACAGAAGTCTTGAAAGACAGCAGACAGAGAAATTTATTAAGAAACATCGCAAGAAGAGAAAGCGATTCAACAGGCAGTATTAAATACGGTTACATCTATTTAAGGCATGATGGAGAAATCGGCGAATGGCAGTATCAAGAAATCGTAGAAGGAGAGGAAACTAGTAAAATTAATGCTAAATGTGCATTTTTCGAAAGCACAAGAGCACTTATGGCAATCCTTGATGATTACGATTTGTTAGAGGTAGCAATCAAAGATTTAGAATTCATCCAAGAAAAGGAAAAAGAGGAAGCACGTGCTAAGAATAGAAGTTTCTTAAGAAGACTCGCCAGAATATTGAAACTTATTGACTAACATTTTGCTTTGACTGGGAAGGGCGCTCGCAATGATGCGAGTGCTTTTTGCATTTTATGAAGAGAATTGAAATTGCCAAAAACATTATAGAGTAGTAAATTATAGATATGTTAGCTTAATTTAACATAAATGTTAACTAGATTTGCCAAAATTCCAGTTAAGATATGTAGACATAAAGTTTGATTATTGCTATAATAAAATTGGTATTATTCGAAAGGAGAAAAAAATGAAATTTGAAGAAAAATTAGTAAAATTAAGAAAAGAAAATTTTTTATCACAAGAAGAACTAGGAGGAAAACTAAATGTCACTAGACAAACTATTTCAAAATGGGAATTAGGAGAGACAAAACCAGATTCTGAAAAAATATTAGAAATTGCAAGATTATTTAATGTTTCAACAGATGCATTATTAAATGAATCACATGAAGAAATAGATCCAATTAATGAACAAGACAATAACATAGAACAAGATTCTACTAAAAAGAATAATAATTCATGGTTAATCATTTTATTAATAATAGTAGTGATTGTCTCTATTTTCTTTTTCATTGGTAAGTATTTGGAATATAAAGCTGTAGAATCAGCTGGAAAAAACTTAAGTGGAATCTTTAGTTCATTTAGTAAAATATTTGGTAATAATGATAATACAGATGATAAAACAGTAACTAATGGAATAGAAGGAACTGTGGATTCAATGCTAGATTCTTATAATTCAAGAGTAGAAGAAATGGACAATAATTTTGAAAAGAGTGAGCATAATAATGCTTATGAAAATTATGCAGGAGTACAAAGTAAATTCTTTACAGATAATGTAATTAATAGTGTTATTCAAGATAATTCAAAAGGTGAACATAAAGTAACTATTAAATATAAAGATAAAGAATATAGTGATAATAGTGATATCTCTAATTTAAGTTCATTATTGAAAGATAATAGAAAATATCTTATTACATTTAATTATGATGAAAATGGATATGTAAATGAAGTTGTTTTAGAAGATAACGGATCACAAGGAGGAGATACTGAATTATTAGAACATAATAGCAAGTATGACGAAAAAATAGGAGTTCAAAATTCATTTGATGTAGAGAGAATGATAAATGATATTATTCAAAACAACTCAAAAAGTGAGCATAAAATTGTAGTAAAATATAATGATAAAGTTTATAGTGAAATTAAAGAAATTGCAGGTATAGTTTCAAACTTAAATGCATTCAAAAATTACTTAATTACTTGTAACTATGATGAAGAAGGATTTGTGAACGAAGTTGTTATAGATATTGTTTAATTTGAGGGAAAGAGGAATAAGATTATGAAAGATGAAAAAAAATCAAAATCTTTTACTATTGCAATATTACTAATTATAATAGTTATACTATTAATAGATATAGCCGGAATGAATTATTTTCATAAAAAAGCTGAGAAATTAAAAACAAAAGAACCAATTACAATGGAACAGTTTAAAGAATATACAAAATCAAAAGAAATTGAAATACATGATTCTGGAGAGTATATAGAGTATCTTTCTGAAGATTTTCAAAAAGCAGTTAAAGAAGGATTTGCTACGCTGAACTCTAATACAGGTGATTTATCGATTGAATTCTATAAGATGAAAGATACAAATTATGCTAAATACCAGTATTATAGAGAAATAATAAAAGAAATTGAATCAAATAATACTGGAGAATTTACTGAAAGCTATGAATCTGGTAATAACTATTTAAAATATACATTTAAAAGGAATGGGATTTATGGAGTAATAATGAATATAGAGGATAGCATTTTATATTTAAATGTTAAAGAAGAAAATCAATCTGAAGTAGATAAAGTATTAGCTGATTTAAATTTATAATAAATAATAAAAACCAAACAAAAAAGGAAGTATATAAATACTTCCTTTGATTTTTGTAATAATTTTTTTGAAAGAATTATCTTTTTGAGAATTGTGGAGCTTTTCTAGCTTTTTTCATTCCGTATTTTTTTCTTTCTTTCATTCTTGGATCTCTAGTTAAGAATCCAGCAGCTTTTAAAGCTGGTCTAAATTCTGAATTAGCTTCATTTAATGCTCTAGAAATTCCGTGTCTGATTGCACCAGCTTGTCCTGTGAATCCTCCACCAACAACTTTAACTACAACATCATATTTTCCAACTGTGTTTGTAACAGCGAATGGTTGGTTAACGATAACTTTTAATATTTCTGATCCGAAATATTCATCTAATTTTTTACCATTAACTGTAACTTCACCTTTACCAGCCATTAATCTAACTCTAGCGATTGATTCTTTTCTTCTTCCAGTTCCTTGGAATACTATATTTTCTGTTTTCTTTGCCATAATTATTTAACCTCCCAAACTTCAGGTTTTTGAGCTGCATTGTTATGTTCGCTACCTGCATATACTCTTAATTTTTTAATCATTTGTCTTCCTAATTTTGTGTGAGGAAGCATACCTTTAACTGCTAAATACATAGCTTTTTCAGGAGTTTTATCCATCATTACTCTAGCTGGAGTTTCTTTCATTCCTCCAATGAATCCTGAGTGATGTCTATACATTTTTTGGTCTAATTTGTGTCCTGTTAAAACAGCGTCTTTACAATTTATTACTATTACATGATCTCCAACATCTTGGTTTGGTGTATATGTTGGTTTGTGTTTTCCTCTTAAAAGTCTTGCAACTTCAGTAGCTACTCTACCTAATGATTTATCTGTTGCATCGATTACATACCATTTTCTTTCAATTTCCCCAGCTTTTGGGCTATATGTAGTATTATTCATGGTACTAATACCCTCCATTTCAAATTTTAATTTTATTTTCCGATTCTATATAAAAATACCTTCATTTTCCAGACTACCGGGGAGAAGTCATTTCAAAATCACGTACTTTTACATATAATGCTTAGTTATTTTAATACAAATGGATAAAAAAGTCAAGCATTTCTAGTAAAAAACTTAAAAAATAATATGTAAAAAATTATAAATTACTTTACGAAAATAAAAAATCGTGCTAAAATTAGCAAGAACGACATTTCTGTAAGGATAATTAGTTGTTCAACTCTTGATAATAAATATTTTAGGAGGGATATTTAGTGGGACTTAGCACTCGGCAAAAAGAAGACGTTCGCCAGGTTGGGTGGAAATGGTTCTACCGCCTTGACGAAAACGGCAATCCTGTCGGTGTCAAGAAAGGCGAAGAGAATTTCAGCATCAGTCTGAAACAGCTCAAGGAAAAAGCAATTACTGCACTGGAAGAAAAGGGGTACACCTGCTATCTTGCTAAACCCAATGCTGCAAACTGCATCATTCGAGTTTATCATGATGAAAAAGAATACAATGGTGATACCTACAGGTTCTTTGGTGTATACTGCTTTACCAAGGCACAGAACGGAAGATGGACATGTGGCTGTGAAGGAAGTTCTTTTGAAATCGACTTTACAAAACTCGAAAAGCGAATCTGGTTTTTCCAGGACGAGTACTGGGATGTTTCCCTGGACTTTTTCGATGTGTATGTGAAGCTGGTTAAGTAAATGTAAATATCAGAAAATTTAGAGCAGAATGGAGAATTCCATCCTGCTCTAAATTTATTTAATAATTGAAAAAAATATTTTGATAAATTGCTTGAAAAATTAAATATATGTGATAAAATGTAGCAAAAAGATGTTTGGATGAAAATACAAAGGAGATTAGAAATACGATGTTTGCTTATATAAAAGGTTCGTTAGAAGAAAAGTCAACAAACTATGTTGTAATAGAAGTTGGAGGAATTGGATATAAAATTTTTATGTCTAATATGTCAATAAATGAAATTGGAGAATTAGGAGAAAGAGTAAAAGTTCATACTCATTATTATGTTAGAGAAGATAACATTAGTTTATATGGTTTCTTAACTCATGAAGAGCTAAAAATGTTTGAACTTTTATTATCAGTTAGTGGAATTGGTGCTAAATCTGCAATTGCAATGCTTTCAAATATTACTCCAGCAGGTTTTGCATGTGCAATTATTTCTAACAATGTAGCTTTACTTAAAAAAATACCAGGAATAGGACCAAAAACAGCTCAAAGAATAATTTTAGAATTACAAGATAAATTAAAATCAGAACAAGAACTTGCTAAAGCAGATGAACAAACAGAAATTAAAGTTGTAAACAACAACGAAAATGTTGACGAAGCAATGCAAGCACTTCAAATTCTTGGATATAACAAAAAGGAAATTGAAAAAGCATTTGAAAAAATTGCAAATACAGATGTATCAGTTGAGGAATTAATTAAAAAAGGTTTATCAATTCTTGCAAGATAATTAGATAATAAATATTAAAAAGAAAGGCAAATCAAAATTATGGATCTAAGTAAACCGCTAGCATACAGAATGAGACCAAAATCATTAGAAGAATTTGTTGGTCAAGAACATGTTGTTGGTAAAGACAAACTATTATATAGAACAATAAAAGCAGATAGATTATCAAGTTTAATCTTATGGGGACCTCCAGGATGTGGTAAAACATCATTAGCAAAAGTTATTAGTGAAACTACAAAATACAAATTCACAAAATTAAATGCTGTAACTTCTGGAGTTGGAGACATAAAAAAAGCAATTGAAGAAGCAGATAATCCTTTATTAAATCCAAGTGGAAAATGTATCTTATTTATAGACGAGATTCATAGATTTAATAAACTTCAACAAGATGCTCTTTTACCATATGTAGAAGATGGAACAGTAATTTTAATTGGAGCAACAACTGAAAATCCATATTTTGAAGTAAACAAAGCTTTAATATCTAGATCAATGGTTATAAAATTAGAACCATTAGAAATAAAAGATATTTTTAAAGTTTTGAAAAATGCTTTAACAAATAAAGAAGGGTTAGGAAGTTTCAATATAAAAATTTCTGATGAAACTCTTCAAACAATTGCAGAAGTTTCAGGTGGAGATGTTAGAACAGCTTTAAACGGTTTAGAAGTTGCTGTTTTAACAACAAAAATGAATGCAGATGGTGTTATAGAAATAACAAATGAAATAGCAAGTCAAAGTATGAATAAAAGAAAAGCTATGTTCGATAAATCTGGAGATAGCCATTATGATAATATAAGTGCTTTCATAAAATCTATGAGAGGTTCAGATCCAGATGCAACTGTATTTTATCTAGCTAGAGCTTTAAATGGTGGAGAAGATCCAGTGTTTTTAGCGAGAAGAATTGTTATTGCAGCAGCAGAAGACGTAGGACTAGCAAATCCCATGGCTCTTCAACTTGCTACTTCAGCAATGCAAGCTGTAACTATGGTTGGTATGCCAGAAGCAAGAATTATTTTATCAGAAGCTGCAATATATGTTGCAAATTCTAAAAAATCAAATGCATCTTATAATGCAATAAATGCAGCATTAGAAGATGTTGCAAATAAAGATACTGGAACAATTCCAATGCATATTAGAAATGCTCCTGCAGAAGGCATGGAACAATTTGGATATCATGAAGGATATAAATATCCTCACGATTATCCTGGTCATTGGGTAGAACAACAATATCTTCCAGATAAAATGGTTGGAACAAAATATTTTATTAAAGATGAAAATATAGAATAAATGAATAATTTTAATAATTAATTCCAAAATAAAGTTATGAAAAAAGATTTTATTTTGGAATTTTTTGTTGGAATATTAGCTGGAATTATAAGTGGTTTTTTTGGAGCTGGTGGTGGGATGATTTTAGTTCCATTTTTAACTTTAATTTTGAAAAAAGATGAAGTTGAAGCAAGAGCTACCACGATTTTGTGCATATTTTTTATGGTTTTAACAAGTAGTATTTTTTATTTTAAACAAAATTCTATAGATTGGATTGTTGCTATAAAATCATCTGTTGGTGGAATAATAGGCGGAGTTGTTGGCTCAAAATTATTAATAAAATTAGATAAGAAAATCTTGCAAATTATTTTTATAGTATTTTTAGTTTATTCAGGAGTTAGAATGATACTTTAAGTAAGAAATATTAAAGAAAGGAAAAAATAGTGAAAGAAATTTTAATAGGATTTGCTTCTGGAACTGTTGCGGCTCTTGGAATGGGAGGAGGAACAGTTTTAATTTTATTATTGGGGATTTTTTCTCAAATGAACCAACATTTAATTCAAGGTACTAATTTGATATTTTTTATTCCAACTTCAATTACAGCAATTTATATGAATATAAAAAATAAAACTATTAATTATAAAATGGCAATTACTCTAGGTTTTTCTGGATGTATAGGGGCTATTATTGGAAGTAAATTATCTTTTAAATTTGAAAGTGAAAATTTAAAAAAATATTTTGGGATTTTTTTACTATTTATAGCTACTTTTGAAATTTATTCTTTTGTAAAAAAGAATAGAATAACAAAAACAGAAGATAATAATTAATATCAAAAATAAGAATAATATACAATAACTGAATTTGTATAGTAATTCTAAATTTATAAATTTTTAATTATATACGAAAGGTGGTAGTTTTATGAATTTCATGAAAGGCTTAGTAATTGGTGGTTTAATCACAGCAGGAACAATGATGATGTATTCAGAAGGTATTGATGACAGCAAAAAGAAAATGATGAAAAAGGGTAAACAAATAGCTAAAAAAATGAAAATGACTATGTAATTAAAGTGAATTTAAGAAGTTCTCAAAAGAAATATTTAATAAGAGTTTCTTTGGGAACTTTTTTATTGAAATAAAATTGATTATATAGTAAGATTTTTTTATAAATAATTTAAAA
>JAZQTI010000011.1:0-3143 GCA_045630665.1 Candidatus Scatovivens sp. | reverse complement strand
GCTTGGCCTCCGACTTTACACCTGGAACTCTCCATTTTGTATACATGATAAAAAAGAGCATAGTTATGCATATTATTATTATATCACAAATTCAAGCATTTTTCAACGTTATGTTAACTTTTTTTGATATTTTTTTAATCTTATTTCCTTCTTATAATATATATATAATCATTTTATTAAAAAACAAACAAAAAAAGATTGAATTATAATTAATTCAATCTTTCTCATAATCTATTGATATATATAGCATTCTAGTGATCTTCTTCCGAAAATTAAGGCTTGAGAATGTGATCCCATATAAATATCTATTTTATTGTTTGAAATAGCTCCTCCTCTATCCTCAACAACAAACCAACCACCATTTGGCTTGTCTGCTAAAGCTGGAATATAAATTACCGTTCCAATAGGATATCCACTTCCAGCAGCAACTGTATACCATTCTTTTGCAATTGCACCAGAACTTGTTACCCCATTAGTTTTTCCGCAGCACACCATACAAGCACAATATGCTGACGTATTTAAACTTCTAACTGTTGGTGTAATTCCAGAAACACTTGCTGCAATTGCCTCTGGAGACATTGCATTTTCTCTTCTTCCCACTCTTGCAGTTAATTTAGTTGATATTTGAATAATTTTATCAACTGGTTCTCTTAATATTGTTTCAGCAATTATTGTTCTTTCTATTTCAACTTCATCTTGATAACGTACTTTATATTTAATTTCTTTTAAACCATTTTTTCCTTGTTGTAATACTCGATCTCTGGTTTCTGTTCCTTCTTGTGAGACATCTTTGGTTATTGTTTCATAAGGTATTTCAACTTGTTCTACAATAATTTTTTCTGTTATTGTTACATATTTTCCCAAAAGTTCTTCTGTTGTAACACTTTCAATTTCTTCTGAAATAATCTTTTTCTCATCAGTTATCTTAGAAATAGTTATTGTTTTTGTTATATCTATCAAAGATTCTTCTGATGGTGATACTATTTCATCTGGTAATACTATTATGTGGTTTTCTGATAATATTTCAGAAACCTTTACTTTTGTTGTCATAACAGTTGTTTCATAATCTTCTGGAAATACAATAGTTACATAATTTACATCAGATTTTGATGCTATTGCTCCTATTGTAAATATGCAAATTAAAATAATACTTATAAAAACAATCTTTCTAATAATAGAAAAACTTTCACTTATTTTCATAAATTTGCCCCCTTAATTTGCAAAATCATTATATAATTATTTTATATGTTTGTCAATTGCATAGTATTCTATCAAAAGCTTGTCAAAAGGTTCATTTTTACAGCAAAATTCGAGTTTATTACTTTTAACAAATACAATTAATTACCTTTTACTTCTTATGGATTTCTCATTAATTCCCATAAAATAAAAAAGATATGCTTCTTTTTTGGCTTAGCATATCTTTTAATTTTACTTTTCATATTATTTTAAATTTCTTAAAGCTTCTACTCTTTCTTCTATAGCTGGATGTGTTGAAAACAAACTACTTCTATCAGTTTTTCTCTTATTTTTAAGAGGTGTTACAATAAACATATGAGCACTACTGTTACTAGCATTTTCTAACTCTGCACTATCTCCACTTATTTTTAATAAAGCTGAAATTAATCCGTCTGGATTTCTAGTAAAAGAAATTGCTGTAGCATCTGCTAAATATTCTCTTCTTCTTGAAACTGCTAATTGAATCAATTGAGAAACTAATGGTGATATAATTAAAAATATTAAACCAATTATCATTAAAACAGCATTTGCTTTACTATCATCATCATTACTTCTTCTAGATCTAAATGTTACTCTTAAAAACATATCTGAAAGCATGACTACAAATCCAACCATTACACTAACTACAGCTGAAACCATAATATCATAATTTTTTATATGTGCAAGTTCATGTGCAACTACTCCTTCTAGTTCATAATAATCTAGTTTTTCTAATAGTCCTTTTGTAACACATATAACGGCATTTTCTGGATTTCTTCCAGTTGCAAATGCATTTGGTTGCATAGAATCAACCACATATAATCTAGGTTTTGAATTAAGCCCAGATGTTATCATTAACCCTTCTAAAATATTGGTTAATTGTAGATCCTCGTCCTTTGTAGCTGGTCTTGCTTTTACTGATGCAAGCACAACTTTATCACAATTATAATATGTTATTATTGTAGATATTATCGAAAAAATAAGAGCTATTACTATTGAAAACTCACTATATCCAAACGCATTACATATATAATATATTATTAATGTTATCATTGTTAAAAAAGCAAAAACAATAATTCCTGTTTTAATTTTGTTCTTTTTTATATCTTCGTACATATTTATTTTCCTTCTATATCAATGTATTTAGGTTTTTAGTCCCTATAGACTTAATACTTGACAAATTATTTTTTATTTTAATATTATTTACTATTATATTAAAAATAAAAAGTGTTATCCTAACCAGATAACACTTTTATAATTATTTACTAAAATCAACTTTTACGTTTTGTCTAGCTTCTTCTGAGTCTGTTTTAAATAGTTCTTCTGGTTTAAAATTAAACATAGCAGCAACTATATTTGTAGGTACAAGTTCTAATTTTGTATTATACATTGTAACACTATCATTATAAAATTGTCTTGCATAAGAAATTTTATTTTCTGTACTTCTTAACTCTTCTTGTAATTCAGAAAAGTTTTGATTTGCTTTTAAATCTGGATAATTTTCAGAAACAGCCATAATTGTTTTTAAAGCACCAGATAATTGATTATCTAATTCTGCTTTCTCATAAACTGTTGATGCATTTGCCCATGATGTTCTAAGTTCTGCTATTTTTGTTAATGTTTCACTTTCATGATCCATATAACCTTTTACTGCTTCTACTAAATTAGGAATTAAATCAAATCTTCTTTGTAATTGTACATCTATTTGGCTCCAAGCATTTTTAACTTTATTTCTTGATTGAATTAAACCATTATATACTCCAATAACCCAAGCTATTAAAAGTACAAGTACAATAATGACTACTAAAACTGCTCCCATAGTATTCCCTCCATATATAAATTTGATTACATTATATCAATATAAATTATTTTATGCAATAGAAAATTAAAATCGATATAAAAATAGAGAATCTTATAAAATTAAAGAA
>JAZQTI010000010.1:0-44772 GCA_045630665.1 Candidatus Scatovivens sp. | reverse complement strand
TTATAATAAATCTATGTAAAATTGAATCTTAATTTGTATAAAATTTCTACTCAAACTACTATTTTTTTATAAACCAATTTTTAATTTTTTCTATAATTTTTTGGAAAAAGTTTTTTTCTTTATATTCGACAAGTTCTGTTTTAGAGTCTTTAGCATTTTCAGTTTCTTTAACTTTTTTTGAATTTTCAAATATATTATCTACATTATATTTTTCTTTTAACCCTTTTTGATAAACTTCTTCATTTACATTCCAAAGTTCTGTAAGTTCTTCTTTTTCTTCTTTTGTAGCAATATAGCTATAAAAAATTAATGAAATCATTTCTTTACATTCTTCCGAAATGTCTTGTTCAATTAAATTTTTAGAAGTGTCTATATTTACAGTTATTGTGGATTTTGAAGCAAATTCTTTCATTGCATTTAAAAATTCATTTGGTATTTTTGATAAAAATTCACTATCAAAGTGTTTTAATACTTCTAAAGTTTCTTTAAAAACATTTGTATAATTTATTGCTGAGTTAGCTTCCATTTTTTTCTCCTTTGTAATCTAATCAACTCTTTCATCAGAATTATCTTCTCTTTGATCTTTATTTCCTTTTCCTCTATTTAAAATTGGAGACAATAATTGTGATATCTTGTTTTGTAGAGCTTGTAATCTTCCCATTCTTATT
Source organism: Candidatus Scatovivens sp. (assembly GCA_045630665.1). GTDB lineage: Bacteria > Bacillota > Clostridia > TANB77 > CAG-508 > Scatovivens. The sequence continues at coordinate 44,104 of JAZQTI010000010.1, read as the reverse complement.
TCTGGTGCTTTTGATACTTCTTCTGCATCTCGTGAAGAAAATGTTTTCTCTTCGCCTGCATGTTGAATAGGTTGATTTGCTTGAATAGTTTGGTTAAATTGTGCTTCTTGCGCGGCTCTTGCTGCTTCTTCTGCAGCTTTTCTTGCAGAATTTTGTGCTCTTATTTCTGCTTCTATTTGATTCCAATCAGGTCTTGGCATATCTAGATCTGTTGGAACTTTATCTATAAATCCAAATATTTCTTCTGCTAAACCTTCTTTTGTAGTTGTAAAAGCACCTTTTGCACCACCTGTTTGCATACTTGATTTATCTATACCTTTTAGTGCTCTTACCATATCATCATTACAAATTTTTGGTACGAAATATTTTACATCAACTTCTTCTTCCTTGCTAGTATCCATAGCAATAGTTAAAGCATGTCCTCTATCACGAATCATCATAAAAATATTTTCTGGCATAGCAACAATTTCTGTAATTCCTACATCTAAATCATCAGGAAATTTATCAAAAATTTCTTTTGCAAGTGGCGTTTCTTCACCGTATAGAGTTATTGGCTCTTTTGCCATTCCTATTTTTTCACCTAGTTTTGGCATTGAACTCATTATTTGTTCATTGTTCATTATATATGAATGCATTACATGAAGCACTTCATTCACACTAACAGCTTTGCTCATCAATGATGCCAATCTTCCTGGTCCAGCCATAGTATGCCCAACACATCTCTTTTTTACTTCAGTTACGAAGTCTGGTCTCATTTGTGAAAATGCTTTTTGATATGCTTCTGTTTCAACACCTGGTTCATATTTTCCAATGGCTAGCTTCCCTTTAGCTTGATTAAAAAATTTTTTGATTGCTTCTGAAACTACATCTCCAAATTCAAAACCATCTGCTATTATTTGTAAATCACCTTCAAAATCTTTTAATTCATGTTCTAATTTATCTGTGTATTCGATTCTTGATTCTTCACTATATCCATCTAATTCTGATGGAGCATCTCTTAAAAGGCTTTCTTTTATCCTCATATCTGTTTTTAAGAATTTCTTGAAAGTCTCATAATTTTTAATTCTTTTTTCTTCTCCAATTTTAGCTTCCATTAATATCTCCACAATATTATTTTACTTCTGTTCCTATAATAACTGTTTTATTATATATATCGTTTAAATTGTTGTAATATAAAACACATTCTCTATTTTCTGTATCTGCTATCATAAAATTAACATCTGTAGGTGTTGTGGTAAATATTTCAGTAATTTTATAATTTACAGTTTCATTATTTTCATCTAGCAATTGGAATGTATCACCAACAGCTAATTCTCCAACACGTTCAAAAGCTGCATTTGTTCCTGTAACTGTTGTACGTCCTACTTGGTTTATTCCATTTCCGTACATATAACATATAGCCACATCAAATATTGAATCTTTTTTTACAGCTGATCCTATTGGAAATTTAACTTCTATTTTTGGTATTTCTATAAAACCAATAACATTACATCCTTCAGCAATTTGTTCACCTATTACATATTCTGAAGGTTTTTTATAAGTTTGTTCTACTTGAATTGTAGTTCCATCTTGAAGTGTATTTTCTACAGTATTTTCTGTAGAATCTTGAACTGTGTTTGTTTGTTCTGTTTCTTCTACTACTTCGTCTTCATCATCTTCTACAACTTCATTTTTATCTTCTACTTTTTCACTTACTTCATTTGTAGTATTTTCTATTTCATCTACATCATCTTCATAAACTTCTTTTTCTTCATAACTTATATCTTCTTTTGTAGTTTTCTTTGTTTCTTCTACTGGTGCAAATGTTTGTATAAGAGCATAAGCGATTATACAAAAAACTAAAATAAGTGACAATATAGCGATAGATATCATAAAAATTAGTGTTATACCTCTTTGATTCATAGATCCATTCATTTTTATTTCCTCCTATTAATTGTACTTATCAAAATAATATCATTTATTAAAAATATTTACAACAAAATATTTTCTTTATTTTTATTGTAAATAACAAATTAATCTATCCATCATAATATAGTGTCTAAATTTTGATTTTAGTTAATAAAAATGGTATAATAAAAGTAATATATATCAGTTTACTTATAACTTATTAAAAATTCATATTAAGGTGGTAAGTATATGGATAAAGATATTATAATTTTAGATACAAATGTATTTGGAAGAAAAGAAAAGTATGACTTTGAACATACTTATAGAAATAATATTTTAGCAATGCTTAAAAGATATTCCAATATTGAAGTTTGTCTTCCAAGTATAGTTGTAGAAGAACTTAAAAAACATATAAAAGAAAGTATTGATAATGATCAAAACAATATAAAATCAACTTATGTAAAAAGAAAATTATCAGCTACTTTTTATGATGAAATTTTAAAAGAGAATTTACAAAAACTAGATGAATTTATTGAAAGAAATAATATCATAGTTCTTGATTGTGAAAAATACTTAGATATATCAGATGTAAATAAATGGTATTTTAATAAGGAAAAACCATTTGAAACTTCTAAACCAAAAGAATTTCCTGATGCCATGATAATTTCAGCTATTGTAAATTTCTTGAAAGAAAATAACTATTCAAATGTATATATTGTTTCAGAAGATAAAGGATTTAATGAAGCTATAAAATCAAAAATTGATTGTATTATTGTAAATAAAATGGAAACAATCTTAAGTGAATTCTTTGATTTTAGCACTTATGAATATAGACTAGTTGAAGATTATTTAAAAGAAAACAATATCTTAAAAAGAAAAACTCTTCTTGAATTCGAATCAGCAAATATTAATGATGTTATAGATATTGAAATTGATCACTATCATTTAAATAGTTGTGAAATTATTTTTGACCAAGAAGATTGTGAAAGTCTTGTCGTAAAAGTAAATTACAATATAATTCTAAAAGGAACTATATTTGTTTTTGATCCATATGAATCAATTTATGACAAAGATGACGAAGAATATATTTATCCAATTTATAAATCAACTGACGAACTCTCTATTAAAAATGTAGACGTTTATTTAGAACTATTTAAAGATAAAAATGGAAATTATAAAAATCATAAAATTATTGATAGAGCCTTAATAGATATAACTGATTACTTATCTGAAATGAAAATAGAATATAAAGATTAAAAAAAAAGCATCTTTTAAAGATGCTTTTTTTAGTTATCTTCTTTTTGGGCTTCTTCTTGGGTTAAATCTTTTTCTAAAAATACTCTTTGTTTAAATGCCCCTCTTTTATTTACTTTTTCTAATCTCACTTTTTCAAAATCTTCTATTGATACATTTTTAGAATCTAAAATTCCATATATAACTTCAACAATATCGGCTAATTCTTCTACATTATTATCTTCTAGATATTCTTTTACTTCTTCTTGTAATTTTGTATTTAATTCTTTTAAAAACTCTTCGTTATCTAGTACTCTAGTTACTGCAACTCTATTATCATTATTTATTATTTCTGGAATTTTATCTCTAACTAATTTATTATATATTTTCACTATAATCCACCTACCTTTTACTTGTGAATTAATCTATGTTTTCTAAATAATTAACTTTTTTTCCTGTTTGTTTAGCATAGTTTATTTCTGATTTTGTACTATCTCCAACATATCCACCAACATTAATTACATATATTTCGTCTGCCATATCTATTTTTCTTTTATGCATATCATCTAACATTTCTTTTGTTTTTGTTAATGTTCCTTCGTCCATGTTTTCCCACACTTCAGAATCTCCTGAATGTCCAAATAGTCCCACAGAAATAACTATATACCCTTTTAATGTTAATTCTTTTTGTGCTTTCATAAATTCATCTTTAAATCTTGTTGAACCACATAATGTAACAACTTTATAATTTCCTACCATATCTACACCTCTATTTTTTACTATTTGTTTGAAATCATTATATCATACTTTGTATAAATGTATATTTTTAATTTAATATTTTTATAAATAAAAAAAGACCTGAGAGTTTAACACTCTCAGGTCTTTTTCTTCGGAGTTTCAATCGATAAAATACTTGTTTTAGGATTTTCATCTCATGCCACCTCTGCTGCAGCTGCCACTGCGTCAACGTCTTTTGCCTGATAAATCCAGCACGGGAAACAATGATACTTGATGCTTTTCTCATCAAAACCATTTTTAAATCCTTCTTTAAGGATAGGATTACTCCAAATGCCATAATTATACAGGTTAGGATCTTTTACCAAAATCTTGCCATCTTCAGTGATGCCATAAAGGACAATAAAATGACCGCCCTCGGTAAATACGCTTTTTTCTTTTGCGTTTGCAATAACAACTTTACCCTCTTTTAATGCTTCAACAACAGGTTCCCATTTATAGACCTGATCTTCAATGGTAATACCATAATCTTCTGCACTATCGGGGAAAAGAGTGTAACTAGAACCACCATCTACTTTGTATCTGGTGTATTCTGCAGCCAAATCTGCAGGAGATATTTCTCTATCCAGCAGATAGCTAAATACCATGGCTACACAAGTAATGCCGCAGCCACTTTTTCTGAGATCACTATCACCATAGCGAACTTTGGGATAATAACTCTGAAAATAATGAGGTACCTCAGTGATTTTCTCAATGTAACCAGATTCGGTTATCACAGGATCTCTGTTTAAAGAAATGGTAGGAACAACATATTTCATTCCTTCATACTCAAACATATCAGGATTAAACTCTTCTTCGGCATCACTTTCCGTAGTTTCCTCAATATTTTCGCCAGGGATTGTCATCTCCACTGTATTTTCAGATTCTGCGTTTTCTGCGCCAAGACGCTCAACAACAATTTCTTCCAATACAGGCTCAGTTTCTGCAACGGCAGAAACAAATTCTTCAATAGCTTCTTCGGATTTTAAATTTTCTTCTGCGATTAGGATGATGGGCTGAACCTCATCTGTTGTTACTGAATTGAAATTGGCTTCCAAAATATCAAGCTCTTCTGCAATATCTTCAGCGGCTTTCGCCAATGCTGTAATAGAAATTGCAAAGCTCATGATTAAAGTCAGTACCAGCCAGATGATTAAAGTCCGTTTTTTCACAAATATTCCTCCTTGCCTTTCGGCTTCGATTTAAGCAAAAAATGCTCCAATTATATTATACCATTTTTATTTAATTTAGTCCAATTTCTATCTTTTTTTCACAAACTTTTGAAAATTTGCATATAGTTTTCCACAAAAAAACCACGAACTGTGATTAATTCACATCTCGTGGTTTATCTATTGTATTTCTAATTTTATGAACTTGATTTTTTGCTTTACTAACTCTTGTTTTTCCTACCTTTAATTCTTCATTAAAATTTCTTGCTTGTCTAGACTGTTTTGGAATTCTAGTTTTTAAATTATCTTCTGGATGCATATTAGAAAAAATTCTTTTTAGTAAAGACTCTTTATATTTTCTATAATTTTCTTTTCCTATTCTTTCAATTTCTTCCTCTTCATCCAATGGAATTTGTTCTATTTTTCCTAGTCTTTTATATTTTTTTCTCCAATCATTTGGATTAAATTCTTGATTAAAGCTTTCCTTCGGAAATCTTGCAGAAAAATCATTTTTCGTATTATTGAAATACTTTTCAAATTCTCTATCTGTATATTTTCCTCCTTCTTCTTCCCTTAATCTTAAATCTGAAAAAACAAGCAGTAAATTTAAAACATTTTGAGCTTCTTCTGGAGAATTTACTTTTTTAATTTTATCATCAAAACCAGCTCTTAAAATTGTATTTTGTAGTGTTTTTATTGAATATATTAAATTATCTCTTAATTCAATATTTTCTCTAGCAGTGTTTGCATCATAATATGCAGCATAACTATAAAAATCTCTATCTATTTCTGTCATCTTTTTTGTAATTGCATTATATTTTAGTATTCCAATTTGTTCTTTTAGTTTATTTTCAAAAGTTAAATTTCCTTTTAGAATAGTTTCTTCTAATGCATCTCCACCAATTATTGTGTTTAATTGTCTTACAAAAATATAATCTAGATAATAGCTCGAAATTGTATTTGGAAATTTTCCCCATATATTACTAAAAACACAAGCTCTTGTTGTTCGTGTTTTTAGTGTTTCTGCTGTAATATATTCAGTTCCGGCTTCTTTGTAAACTTCAGGTAATTTAGCTATTTCTCCTTTTCCAATTAAATAACTTAACTTATGAACAATTTCATGAAAAATTGTTGTTGTTAGTCTATTTAAAAAATGTCTTATTCCTATAATGTTTCTTTCTTCATCATAAAAACCTTTTTTTCCAATTGTTGAAACTGTAAATATTTGTCCATTATCTTTTAAAAGTTCATATGCTTCCTTATAGTTCACGTGCTTAGAATATTTATTAGCAAGTTTACTTACAACTAAACTATAAAATTTGTTTTCTTCTTCAACTGAATATGATTTGGCAATATCTCCAAACCCTAATTTATGATATAACACTACTAAATCTTTAAAAAGCATTTTATCTTTTTCTTTATTATTCATGTGTTCTATCACCTGACTCTTTTTCTTTATTTTTTCTTCTATTTTTTTCTGGATTCATAGATATATCAATTTGTGCAGCTACATTTTGTACTCTTAATAATTGTGGTCTAATTAAATCATTTACTCTTCTAGCATTTGTTTTTAATAATACTAGAGGTTTACTTTCAGCTTTTTCTCTAGTGTATTTTCTTTGCATTTTACTTTCTGCTCTTTTGCTTTCCATTTCAGAAACTAAATCTTTAAAAACATCTCTGGTTTCTTTCCATGATTCAGAAAGTTCTTCTGCCACTTCTTTACCAGCTTCACTAAAAATTGTTCTAGCTTTTTTAGCATTTACTGTTCTTTTTTCTCTAAATTTAAATTCTCTTCTTGCTATTTGAGCAGTTTCCCAAATATCTCCACCAAGATTTTGTGCAATAGCACCTAATCTTTCTTTTGTTGTTTGTTTTCTATTTGGATCTGCTTTAGTTAATGTTTCTGCATTTTTTTGAGCAACTTTTTTGATTACATCTTCTGAAATTGATACTGCTTTATCAGCCACAATTCCTGCTAATTTATGTTGTCCAATTATTGCAGATGTTCTTGCAAGTCCATTACCAAGATTTTCAATAGTTTCTGCTAATTTATTTCCTCTATACGTTCTTGAATTCACCTCATTTATAGCAGCTCTATAAATTGATCTTTTTTTAGGATCTGCAGTTTTAGTTGCTTCATAATATTCAGTGTTTTTTCTATCTATTTCTTCAACTCTATCTTCTCTTTCTTTATAATTAGTTGTATACTCATCCACGTTATTAAATGTTTTTATTCTTTTTCCTGTTTCTTTTGCATATCTTCTATTTTCAGCTTGAATATTTTTTATTACTTTTCTTGCTGCCATAGAACCTTTCATAAGCATTTGATTTTGTTTTTTAGTATCACCTTTTAACGCTTGATATCTAGCAGCTAATGTATATGGTGCTTTTGCTAATCTTACAGAAATTCTTCCAAATAATATTTTTCCTGCAGCAATAGAATTTCTTAAAAATACAGCCCCCTCTAAATCAGAGCTCTGTATATCATCTCTGTATTTTTCTTCGAATTTTTCTATTTTTATATATTCTTCTTTTAATGTTTTATCTATTTGCTTTCCAACTTTTTCTGATGTTTCTTTTACTGGTCTCATCAACTCTATTTTTTTATTATAAGCATTTTGAATTTCTAATAATTTATTGTATACAGGTCTCATTTGACTGCTTTTTAAGATTTTTTCAGTTACATTTCTAATCTCTTCTACAGCTGGTTTACATTTCTCTATAATCTTTTTAGCAGCTTTAACTTTATCTTCTGGCAATACATCTTTTACAAATTCTTTAAATGATATATCAAAACCTTCTCCATACTCTTCTTCTTTTTTCTCTTTAGAACCAAAAATTTCATTAAAGTATTTAGCTCTTTCTGCATCGCTTTTATTACTATCTTTCATATTTATCTCCTAATTATAAATTTCTTCTAAAATAGTATCTAAATCATCTTTTAAAGTCCTTTTTTGATTTTGAACAGTTGTTAATAAATTCTCTAAATCTTTAACATCTGTTGTATCTAAATTAATACTTTTTCCGTTTATAGATATTTCTCCTAAATTCTCCATATTCATCTCCTATTAAATCGCTTGTTTAAAAGCTTGATTTATTCTTGAATTATATACATTTAGTACAATTAAAGCTTTGTCTATTTCTTTATCTAAATTTTCAATAATTGTTATTGAATTAACTCTTATTTTTTCTAAATCTTCTCTTTTTTTAGATACATATTCTTTTTCAAATTTTTTTGAACCAACTAATTTATTCAAAATTTTTGAAAAAATAGTTAAAATAGAAGATTTTTTTGCAATTTCTAATGTACCAAAATCATATTGCATAACACTATTTATTGCATCATCAATTTTGCTATTACAATTTCTTAAATTTATTATACAAGCTTCTTCAAGCCCACAATATTCTACATATTTTTGAGCATATGCATCTAACTTTTTATTATATCCATCAATAGGATCTACAACATTATCAAGATAATCTGCAATTTTATCGAATTCTTCTTTTACTAAACAATTATTCATTTTATCTTCAAGGTTTTTAATTTTTGTTTTATAAATCTCATACTCACCAGAAGATAAATATGCAATTTTCGAATCAGATACTTTTTTTAAATTTACAATAGCTATTTTTTGATTTGATTGAGCCTCTTGTAGTTCTAACGCAAAATTCATATACTCTTCTTCTAGTTTTGAAGCTATATTATAAAATTGTTCTTTATATCCATTTAAGATTTCTTCTTTCTCTTTTGAAACTTCTTCTATTTTTTTATTATAAAATGAACATTTAGAAACAAAATCATCTTCAACAATTTTCAAATTTTTCTCTATTAAATCTGTTATATTTTTCTTTATAATAGATATTAATAAAGCAGCTTCATTTACTTCTATATTTGAAATCTCTTCAATTCTTGATAATAGTTCTTCTGATAATGTGTTTTCCACTTTTTTATCTCCTTTACTCATGGCTTTCATATTTTTCTACAACAGCTTCTGCTTTTGTAAGATTTTCAGTAAGTTTTAATTCTCTTTCTTTTAGTTCAGTAAAAAATTCAACTAATTCATCATCGCTCATCTTACTGATATCAACTTCTTTACCATTTATCACAATTTTTTGGTCATCCATAAGATCCTATTCTCCCATTATTATAAAATATTTCATTATAATTATAACACTATTAATTTCAAATTCTATTATCGTAATTAAAATGTAAACCAAAAGAAACATTATTGCTAAAATTCCTTGGTTTTCTTTGACTTTAGAGGTTATTCGTTGTATAATTTCACTAAATAAAACCGCTATATCACCTAGAAAAAATAATTTTAGAAAGGGGTTTTGAAAGTGAAAACACGGTTTGAACAAATAATGGCTCGCATTCCACTCATTTCCAATCGGACCAAACTTATTATTAGCTCTTTACTTCTCGCTTTTGCATTCATAGTAAGCTATATCCGTCAAAACAGCATCGACAGCACTATTTGTTTTTTAGCAATGCTTTTTTCATTTGGAGGAGATATTGCATTAAACTCTATGCCTTTAAAGAATAGGCCTAGTTCGTTTTTGTATGCCGGTGCAGGGCTTTTCATGTTTGCACATTTAGCCTATGCATCAGCCTACTTTACTCTCATCCAAAACAGCGAAAAAGCATTCTTTAACCTTGGTGCGATTTTAGCCTGTATTTTTATGCTAACTTTATTTACAGTTTCTGTTATCTGCACAAGTAGAGCAAACACCTCTCCTAGCAGTACAACTTTACTTATTTTTAGCATATATACATTGGTCATCGGAATCAATTTCGTTACCATCTGTTCCTATAGTTTTAGTTTTGTTTCTGCCTCTTTCATCGGGGCATTGTCGTTTTTGATTTCTGATTTCATTATCGGAGTTGAAACCGTTTTCAAGATTAAAAATGATATCCTTCGTAAACTCGTTTGGATTTTCTACCCTATTGGACAGATATTAATAATCGCATGTCGCTAAAAAAGAGAGGCAAACCTTGCCTCTCTTTTACATTATAAAAGAAAAACAGACCCAAAAGTTAGCACTTTTGGAATCTGTTTTCAAGCGGAGTTTTATTACCAAGTAACCGCAATGTCAAGCCAGGTCGGATCAACTTTGGCATAACCGCCAGTGTCACAAACCATAGCCCAGCCAAGGCTAGTCTTCAAAATGGTACCGCGAGGTCTTATCTCAAGATTCGCTGCACACATAATGTAAGGACCATACATTTTCACACCGTCTTCACGGACATGATATTCATAGGTATAGCCAAGGTCTTCCATAATCCATACAACGCCAGTCATATCTAAATTATAGTAAGTTTCCTTGCCGCTAGGACCACGTACGGTTCCATTACGTTTATTAAGAACATTGCCTTCCCAGACATAATCTTCTAGCTCAACACCATATGGATTACTTGGATCATCTATAATATTTTCGGCTTTTTTACTTTCTTCACCCTTTTGGGATGCTTCTTTTTCTGCTAATTCTGCTGCAATTATTTCTTCTTCGGACATTTCATGAGACTCTTCTTTCTTTGGTACTAAGCGCTCAATTAAGCCGCTATGCACGATTTCAGGTTTAGTCTCTTCAGGAATTTCTTCGCCTTCAGTGGCAATAGTACTCTCCTCGGTTTCTTCAGGAACCTCATTGCTATATACTGCAAAACTAGCAGGTTCCTCACTTGCTAAGGCAAGCTTGGTTTCTTCAACGGATGATGCTGTGGTATTTTGTTCTTCTTCGTATAGCATTGACAGGTTATTCACTGGAGCAGTTTGTTCTTCAGTATGCTGCGCCATTGCAACACGAGAGAACTGGAACACTCCTAAAATAACAAGCATAATGACTATAGTCCGTTTTAAAGCCATAAATATATTCCTCCTTACCTTTCTCTGGCTTCAATTATAGCATCGCTATACCCTTTATTATACCACATTTTACATAATAAGTCTAATTTTGTATTATTGTATAACAAATTTAACAATCAATTTTCTATTTTCAAAACATATCATTTATGTTATTTACATAAGAAAGTTTACTTTTTTTCATATTTTTGGTATAATTAATATGGAGACCGTCATTATGTTTAGGAGGTATAAAAATGAAGACGGAACGGAATTTCCTGGTTTGCTCTGTGAGAGTACTCATCATCGCTGTGGTACTTCTCGCTAGTCTCTTTGTAACCTCGACCAATGCATATGCTGCTGGCCTTCCTGTTGGAAGCGTTGCCTATGCTAATGTAGACACTGAACTCAACATGAGAGACCGCCCTCAGGGTAACATCATCGGTGGAGTTCCGAAAGGTGAAACTGTTACTATTCTCAAAGAAGTTGACCGTGATGGTTATTACTTTGTGAAAGTAGACAAAACCAATCGAACCTGCTACGTGTATGGTGAATTCCTGAAGCTGCTCCGGCTGCCTGGTGAGATTTCTGAACCCACGGTTCAGGTAACTCCTCCGCCGCAAATTCAGATCCCGATCCCGGAAACCCAACCTGTAATGGACACCTCAATTTTTCTTCCGCTCAGTCAGCTTAACGGCACTGTTCCGGAGAATGCAACTCTTGTGGTAACTTCCGAAAGAAAATTAAATCTTCGCAAAAGATCTAACCGCAATGGAGACAGAATCAAGTATCTTCTCTATGGAGATGTTCTCCAGGTGGTTAATCCTCAAATCAAAAATAATTATATCCTTGTTAAAGAACTTGCCACCGGAAAAGTTGGCTATGTTGACATCGATTATGTTGTTTTTGCAGAAGCATTTCAATCTCACATCGGAACGAGCTACTACTACTACACTCAACCCACGAGTACTCCTCCAAGTTGTTGTGTAGACGCAAATTGTCCTTGTCTTTACAAATGAAGTTTTCCCAGTAATTTTTGTAAATACCTCAGATGGTACAAAGCCTTAAGTTGCAACAGTTTGCACTTAAGGCCTTTTTCGTTTTATTTATCTTATAAAAAGCCAAAACACCACATCTCTGTGGTGTTTTGTACTTTTCGCGAAACAGCGAAATAGAAACTGTATCAATCAAGTTGTAATTACTTCTGGTCATGATTTAAGCCCTCTTTGACGTCTTTATCAACAGCTTTATCAGCCGGAATGTTGTCGCCATTTTCATCGTGGCTTTGAGCATTCATACCTTTACGTTCCTGATTGAGTTGTTTGCAAAAATCGTATTTTTCGCACATGTTGCAATTCTCTCCAGTGAACCCCTCTGTCTCGAAATTTATCTCCTTATATCCAATATGTACATGACCGATAACTTCAAGACTTTCTTCAAGCGCCTTAATTGCTACCTGGTAATGCTTGGTATCAGGATTGGACAGAATAGGTTTCTGCCAGAATGTCAGATGATTTTTCTCTTCAAGAACCCATACCAAAGCAATTGCTGCAACAGCAACGATCCAGTAGAAAATACCATCTAGGTTTCTGATGATACCAATAAACAAGCAGATCAAGGCAAAGTGACCGTATCTTGTGTATGGGCATTTCAGCGATCTAGTGGAATACTGTTTTGCTTCCTCGATTGTGGGTACTTTTCCAAGATCGTAGTATGCGTTTTCGATTGAGTTCTTTGCAGCCAAGAATTTGCTGAAACTCCGAATTTCCTTGTTTCCAAAGAATTTCAGAATTGCAATTACACAAGGTTTTGCAAGGCAAATCATTGCTAACAGAACGAACATTGCTGTTGCAAAAAGGTCGGTCCAGAGATTGGAATCCTCCCATTTTACGCTTACAAAGCTAAGAACCATACAAGCCAGAGCGAGAACCGCAATGATTATCGCAAAGACTTTTGTATATTTCTTAAGCTTCTGTTCTGTTTTCAGGACATCCTTGTCCTCAGAGTTCTTGTCGCGAATGTCGGGGTTGATGTACTTCGTCTTGAGATGGTTTCTTCCATCTGGGGATGCAAAAAATCCTGGTGTCTGGACAATCAATATGCCCTCCTTCTTAGAAGGCAAGAATCCAACACCATTACTTTCTGCAAATCCGTTTAACCGGATCTGTTCTGGGTGTTCTACGATTTTCTTCATATAGTTTCCTCCTACGTTGTGTTTATATTGACATTTACCATTATAACACATTCTATCCACTTTTTCAATATTATGTAAATCAAGTTTTATTTTAATATCACTTTTACAATTTTATTTAATATTTTGTTTCAAACTACTTTATTCATTGTTAATTTAATAAAAGAAAAAGCGGGGTCGCCCCCACTTAAAAAGAGATTAGGATTTGACTCCAATTTCTCTCACAAAAATATAAGTTGCTCGGTTTCCCTCAACATTTTTGCTGTACACTTCGAGATTTTTGCTCTCTGCATATGCTACAGCATCAGGCATGAGATCCTCATTCTGAGGGAATACAAAAGGAGATTTACAGATTTCCCCTTCCTTATACTCGGCCCCCTTTCGCTTATCTCTCTTGATGATCCTGTCGATTTGTCCGCAGACCTTATCGATGAGGTTCATCTGCTTGATCAGGCGCTTAACGTCGGTCTTGTTCAGATGCCGAACTCCTCCGTCATGATCATAAAGATCGCTTGCACTGATTCTTACGATGGTTACTCCGTTGCTTCTGTCCTGCAAAAATTCTTGCTTGGTCATTTTTACCTCCAAAGTTTCTTGAGCATTCGCTCATTAGTACGGTGTCTATATTTTCGTAAAAGCTATTATACCATAGAATTCCACAAAAAGCACTAGTTTCAAGTAAATTCTTTGTGAATATTATGTGTAAAATATTTCACGAAAAAAAAATATTATTTTCATAATTTTATGATTAATTATATACATCATCTTTTTAATTTTTATAATTAATTGATATTTAATTTTAAAATAAATTTGCAATATTTATTTAGGAGGTATTATATGAAATTTTTTATTGACACAGCAAATGTAGATGAAATCAGAAAAGCAAATGACATGGGAATAATTTGTGGAGTTACAACTAACCCATCATTAATTGCTAAAGAAGGAAGAGATTTCAAAGAAGTAATTAAAGAAATAACTTCAATTGTAGATGGAGCTATAAGCGGAGAAGTTAAAGCAACAACAGTTACAGCTGAAGACATGATTGAAGAAGCAAGAGAAATTGCTGCAATCCATCCAAATATGGTAGTAAAAATTCCAATGACAGCTGAAGGTTTAAAGGCTGTAAAAGTATTATCAAAAGAAGGAATAAAAACAAATGTAACTCTAATATTTAATGCATCACAAGCATTATTTGCAGCTAGAGCTGGAGCAACATATGTATCTCCGTTTTTAGGAAGATTAGATGATATTGCAACACCTGGAATTGACTTAATAAGAACAATTTCAGAAATATTTGCAATGCAAAATATAGATACAGAAATTATTTGTGCAAGTGTAAGAAATCCTATACATATAATTGACTGTGCAAAAGCTGGAGCAGATATTGCTACAGTACCATATAAAGTAATTGAACAATGCCTAAAACATCCATTAACAGATGCAGGAATTGAAAAATTTAAAAAAGATTATATCGCTGTTTTCGGCGAATAATAAACCTTAAGTTCTCTTTCCCCAAAGAGAATCCCAATAATACCTGCTACAAACCCATTGTAGCTATTGTAATCTTCGCTAACTTTAAATATTAAAGGAAGCAAAAAAGAACCAGAAAACTGGTTCTTTTTTTATTATATTATTCCATTTCTCTATCTTCTTTTTGAACTGTTTTTTCTGGTTGATGTGTTAGCTCTGGTGTAGCAACTTGCATAGGTTTTAAAACAACTGTATTACCAGACATTATTGTTACTAATTGGCTTTTTCCATCTACATTTTTTTGTGTTCTTTGAGGTGTTTTGTCTTGATCTACAACTCCATTTTCAGCTAAATCTGGAGCTCCAATTACTCTTGAAACATCTTTACCAACAACTATTTGAGTAAGATTTGGATATTGAGTAAATGCTGATAAATCAACTTCTTCTTTTCCAGTAACGAAAATTCCAATTAATTTATCATCATCAATTTTTTCTGACCTACTAGCAGGAATTGGAAATGTATCTACAATAGCATGAACAGAATAATTTCTATCTCTTCCTAAGGCTTCTGAATATACGTATATACTTTTTTCATTGTTTTCTTTACTTGATTCACGTAAAATATCCCATGATAAAGCACGAATTTTAGCTTCAGTTTTTAAAACTGGATTTTGTTGTTTTTCAGCCATATCATCTAGTTGGCCCAAGCTATTATGATCGTGTTCAATAAAATTTAATCTTTCATCTTGATCAAAAAATATATCTGTTTTTGAATGTCCTGAAACAGTTGCTACTGTAAAATCTGTACCTCTAACTTTTTTTATTTTTGTATCAGCAATTGCACCTCTTGGTATTTGTCTTGCTTGATCTGAAAGAACTAACTCTTCTACAGTAGTTGAAGGAATTGCTCCTTCTGTAACAGCAACAACACCATTACCTAAAACTAAAGTTTTTAAATTTTTAAGTTCATTTAAAGATCTATCTCTATCATCTCCAAGTATTAATACATCATTTACTTCTAGAGTTTCGATATTTTCAGCTTGTTTTTTTGAAAATCCCATTCTAGGTGGATATGAAATATAACTTATTCTTCCTTTTTTATCTACAGCTATACTTGTTCTTTTCATGAATTTTCTTATTTGATCAAAAATACTAAGTTTTTCTTCTAGCTTGGTTGGAAAGTCTAATTTTTCTCCCATAAATTCTCCTATAATTTCTATGTTTTTTATCTATTTATTTTTTCAATTATTTCTACTATTATTCTATAAGAATACATATTTTATTATATAAATATATTTCTATTTTTTCAACAATTTTGGCTAATTTTTATATTTCAATTTCTTTACAAAAAATAGTTTAAAACAAAATTTCACAAAAATCAAAAATAATCATAAACTACATTAATACTTTTTGTTTTATGGCCTTTGGATAAATTGACATAAAACGATTTTTGTAGTATCATTTTTCTGAAAACATATTATTTGTGAGGTATAAATTGAATAACATTCTTTTAAGTAATTTAACTGAATATCAAAAATCCTTACTTACTAGATTAGCATATTTGAATGTTGACTATAATAGATTTCATAAAGTAAAAGAAATGCAAACAAAAATTACAATTTCTGATTTAAAATTTTTATTATCAGATCCAAATGATTCATATTTAGGTTGTTTGCATTTACCACAACTAAAAAAAGCTATAACTGGAGTTACAACTACAAATATGGAATTTGTTGAAGAAATAGAAAACTCAGGTCTTGGAGAACTTGAAGTTATTGACTTAGCTAACGACTTATATTCTGGATTTAATGGAATTTGTTTTAGAGATTCAATGAGAAATACAGGCTTTTCTTTTAGAGGAACTGATCCAAAAACATTTTATAGTTTAGCCACAGATGGATTGGCTGATGTTGAAGCTTTTTTAACAAACCATACAGAACAAGTTGATGAAGCACAAACACTATTTGATAAACACAAAAATCACTCTAGTAAAAACTATTTGTATGGACATTCTTTAGGTGGATTTTTAGCAGAAAGTATATATCTACAAAATTATGAAGATGTATCAAATGCATTTGTTATAAACCCATTACATATAAATAGCCAATCATTAGATACAAAAGAAAAAATCGATGCAATTAATAATAAAGAAAAATTTAGTTGCTTTGTAAGTGGTGGTGATTATGTATCATCAATAAATAAGCCAGAACTATTTGCCGAAAATATACATTATGTAAGAAATAACAAGAAAAATGTAAATAATGCTATTGGAAATCATTTAGTAGAAGCTTGTGAATTAGATGAAACAGGAAGTTTTGTTCAATGCTCAAAAGAAGAAGCATTTGAAGGACATAAAATTCCACTTGCAACATCTGCAATAAATGTTATAAATAATAAAAAAATAAAAGGATTTTTCAGCAAAGCATTTCTAACCTCCAAAAAATGGTTCTTTTCTATAACATCTCGATTAGAAAATTTCTTCAAAAACAGAAAAGCACTTAAAGCTGGAAAAGAAAAAACACCTGATGAAGTTGAAACAAATGGATTAGACAAATACATAGTTCATAATGATGAAACAAGCAAAAATGTTCCAGATACAGCTTTAAAAAATAATGATAAAACACTTTCGCATTCTGGTTCAAAAGATGAATGGCAACGTTAAAATAAATTTATAAAAAACCCCTATAAGAAATTCTTATAGGGGCTTTAATTTTATCCTAAAATTTCAGTAACTAAATTTTCCATTTGCTCTCTAGAGCTATTGTTTAATCTAGATTTAATTGTAACTTGGTTTTCGCATACAGTAATATTTTTCATTCCAGAAATTATATCTTTCATCACTCTTCCAGCTGTTGGAGCCCAAGTACCATTTTCAATAATTCCAACTTTTTTGTTTTGATAATTTTTATTAAGTAATTTTCTTAAGAAAGTTTCCATTACAGGAAATACTGATGCATCATAACTTGCAGCAGCAAAAATTACTTTGTCATATCTAAATGCATCTTCAATTGCTTCAGCCATATCATCACGGGTTAAATCTGCTACAGCAACTTTTTTAGCCCCTTTTTCTTCTAACATTTTTACTAATTCTGAAACAGCATCTTTTGTATTTCCATGAATTGAAGCATAAGCAACAAATACACCATCATCTTCTGCTTCGTATTTGCTCCATATATCATATTTTCCAATATAGTGTCCTAAATTTTCTTTTAAAATTGGACCATGTAAAGGACAAATCATTTTAACATCTAATGTCGCTAATTTTTTAAGAAGCATTTGAACTTGAACACCATATTTTCCTACTATGTTGAAATAATATCTTCTAGCTTCACAGTCCCATTCTTCGTCTGTATCTAATGTTCCAAATTTTCCAAAACCATCAGCAGCAAATACTATTTTTTCTGTTTTCTCATAACTTACCATTACTTCTGGCCAATGTACCATTGGAGCCATAAAGAATTGTAAAGTGTGTTTTCCTAAACTAATTTCTTCAGCTTCTTTTACAACAATTTTTCTTTCATCTAAATTAGAAATTTCAAAAAATTGTTTCATAAAATCAAATATTTTATCATTTGCTATTATTTTCATATTAGGATATTTTTCTGCTAAAACACCAATATTGTAGCTGTGATCTGGTTCCATGTGAGATACTACTAAATAATCTGGTTCTTTTCCTGCTAATTCTTTTTCTAAATTAGCTAACCATTCTTCAGATTTTCTTCTATCTACAGTATCCATAACAGCTATTTTCTCATCTTTAATTATGTAAGAGTTATATGATATTCCATTTGGCACAACATATTGTCCTTCAAATAAATCTATGTCATGATCATCTACTCCTATGTATTTTATATTCTCTGATATTGTAATGTCTTTTTTCATAAATGCTTCCTTTCTATATTTGATATTTATACTTTATCATTTATTTTTCCATTCCACAAGCAAAAGAATTACTTGAAGCTAAACGGTCATAATGAATGCTACTGTAAAGTCTATATCCACCAGCAAAATTATATGAATCAAATCCATTTTGATTAAGAATTCTTGTAGCTAAATAACTTCTTAATCCACTTTGGCACATTACATATACAGGTTTTGTTTTATCAAGTTCATCAAGTCTATCTCTTAAATCATCAAGTGGAATATTTATGAAACCTTCAGCTGCTCCTCTTGAAAATTCATATTCTGTTCTTGTATCTAATAAAATAACATCATCTCTATTTGTAAGTTCTGAAAGATCCTCATAATAGAATTGTTTAACAATTCCGTTTTCAATATTATCTATAATAAATCCAGCCATATTTACAGGATCTTTTGCAGATGAATATGGTGGTGCATAAGCTAAATCTAAATCTTTAAGCTTGTCTGCTGTAAGACCAGCATACATTGCAGTAGCAAGTACATCTATTCTCTTGTCTACGCCTTCATATCCAATTCCTTGAGCTCCTAAAATTTTTAAAGTTTCTTTTTCATATAAAACCTTTAAAGTTAAAACTTTGGCTCCAGGGTAATAACCTGCATGAGATAATGGTGAAAGAATTACTTTTTCATAATTTATACCAGCCATCTTTGCTTGTGTTTCATTAATTCCAGTTGAAGCTGCTGTCATATCAAAAAGTTTTATAACTGATGAGCCTTGTGAACCATTGTATTTACTATCAATTCCACAAATATTATCAGCAGCAATACGACCTTGTTTGTTTGCTGGTCCTGCTAAAGCGATAACTGCTTTTTCGTTTGTTATGTAGTGCTTTATTTCTACTGCATCACCAACAGAATAAATATCTTCATTTGAAGTTTGCATTCTTTCATTTACAGAAATTGCGCCTCTTGTGCCAAGAGCTAATCCAGCATCTTTTGCAAGACTATTTTCAGGCACAACACCAATTGAAACAATTACCATATCTGCTACAATTGGTTCCATGCAATCTGCATATATTACAGGCTTGTTTTCCTCTAATTTTATATCATTTACATTTACACCAAAAAGAAGATTTACTCCCTCTCTTCTAAATTTAGAATGTATAAATGATGCCATGTCTTGGTCTATAACATTTAATAGTTGATGATTTTTTTGAAGAATTGTAACATCAATGCCTCTAGACTTAAGACTTTCAGCCATCTCTAAACCAATAAATCCACCACCTATTACTACAGTTGTTTTAGGATTGTTTCTGTCTATAAATTCACGAATACAGAAAGTATCTTCTACTGTACGAAGTGTGAATACTTTGTCTGAATCCATAGCTGAAAAGCTTGGTTTCACCGGGTTTGCACCAGGCGATAAAATAAGTTTATCGTAGCTTTCTTCAAAGTTTTCATTTGTTTTTATATTATTTACAGAAACTGTTTTTGTTTCTGGATTTATTTTTGTTACTTCATGATAAGTTCTAACATCAATTTTAAATCTTCTCCAAAAACTTTCTGGAGTTTGCAATGTTAGTTCTTCTTTATCTTGAATTTCTCCACCAATATAATATGGTAGTCCACAATTCGCATAAGAAACATAGCCACTTCTTTCAAAAATTATTATTTCTGCCTCTTCATTTAGTCTTCTTAATCTTGCTGCAGCTGTTGCTCCTCCTGCTACTCCTCCTATTATTACAATTTTCATAGGCACCTCCTAGGGGGATTATATCATATAAAGTGGTTTGTTAGTATATTATTTTTACCTTCGGGTTATGAGTAAAATAAAAACAAGCTACTAGTCAAAGTAACTTGTTCTATTTTATAAATTTATTTCTCTTTCTACAATTTTATTTGCAAAATATCTATCGTGTGAAACAAATAATATAGTTCCCTTATATTCTTTTAAATTTTCTTCAAGTAACTCTCTTGTTGAAATATCTAAATGATTAGTAGGTTCATCTAATATTAAGAAATTTGTTTGTTTTAATACTAATTTAGCAATTAAAAGTCTAACTCTTTCTCCACCAGATAATTCCTTTAATCTCTTAAATACATTTTCTCCATAAAACATATATTTAGCTAGAAAAGTTCTAACTTGCGTTTCACTACCGCTATGATTTTCTAAGAAATATTCTAATATTGTATTAGATTCATTTTCAAACTTTATTTCTTGAGGAATATAACCAATTTTTACTGATGGATTTATTTTTATCTCTCCACTAAAGTCATTATCATTTCCTAAAATAATTTTTATTAGTGTTGATTTTCCTGATCCATTTTTCCCTTTTAGTTGTACTTTTTCTCCACCGAAAACTCCCATATTGAAATTCTTAAATATTACATTATCTCCATAACTTTTATTTAAGTTCTTTATAACTAATACATCTTTTCCTGTTTTGCTACAAGAATTTATTTTAATTGGCAGCTTCTTAGTTTCTCTTTTTTCTAATACTTCTATTTTTTCTAATCTTTTTTCTATTGATTTGGCTCTTTTGAAGAACATTTCATTTCCTGCAAGTCTTCCAAATTCTCTAAGCTTCTTTATAGATTCTTGCATCTTTTCTATCTGTTTTTGTTGAGTTTTGTACATTTCAAACTCTGCTAATGTTCTTCTTTCATCTTCTTCTAAAAAATATGAGTAATTACCAAAATATATTTTTGTATGTCCATTTTCTAATAATATAGTTTTTGTTACAACTTTATCTAGAAAATATCTATCATGTGATATTAAAAGTATTGTTCCTTTATACTCAATTAAAAAGTTTTCTAGCCATTCAAGTGTTTCTATATCTAAGTGATTTGTTGGCTCATCTAATAGTAATATACTAGGATTCTTTAAAAGAATAGTAGCTAAATTAACTATAGTCTTTTCTCCGCCACTTAGGCTATTATATTCTTTCTTTAAGAAATCATTATCAAACTTAAATCCTGAACAAATCTTTTTGAATTTCTCTTCTAATTCATATCCACCAAGTGCAATATACTTTTCTTGTAATTTTCCATATTTCTGAAGTACTAATTCTAAATCATGGTCATTATTTGCCATTGCGAGTTCTAATTCTCTTAACCTGTTTTCAATAAGTGTATATTCTTTGAAGCTTTCTTTTAAATAATCTTCTACTATAATATCCTCTTGCTCTTTTTCATATACTTGTTTTAAATATCCTATAGTAGATCCTTTTCTTATATTTACATTTCCGCAAGTCTTGTTTTTCTACTCCACTAATTATTTTTAAAACAGTTGACTTTCCAGATCCATTTTCACCTATTAATGAAATTCTTTCTCCTGTTTTAACTTCAAAGCAAACTCCATCTAAAACATTCTTTAGACCATAATTCTTTTTTACATTATTTAATTCTATTTCTATCATTTTTCTATATCTCCTTATCTTACTATTTTTAAAATAACGAGATATATTTGCTATAAACTTAACCTATTACAACCCTATAGCAATTATCTCGTTGTAATAGTTTTGCAGCCGAAATCTCTATATTTGATTTCCTCCATTAATTTTTCTTTTCTATTCATTATTTTTTCCTCCAATATTAATTTACGTTATATATTTTATCACAATTATGTAAATTTGTGAATATTTTTATTTCGTTTGCAGTAGCTTTATTATATTTTTTATTTCTTAGCCACAATTCCATACAGCACTCTTTTTAGAAGTATCCCTTTCTCTGTCTTGTATCTATTCACATACTCATGAAACAAATCATTTTCACTCTCTTTTCTATGCACAAACTCAGAATTATCCTCTTCAGAAAAATCATCCAAAATTGGAGCCTTAAGTAAAAGAGCTAGTAAATCTTCTTCTGTTTCATAATATTCATCTTCTAAAATTTCAACTAATTCTACTTTTGTAAATCCAGCTGCTTTTAAATCTGTATAATCTTTTTCTGAAATTGCAATTTCATCATTAAAACATTGTCCTCTTCCAAATAATTCTTTTAGTTCCCAACAATCTTTTTTATCTACACCTTCAATAACTAAAACTCCGTCATCTTTTAAAGCTTTATAAATTTGTCTTGCATCTATTACAGTGTGTCTTGCAGATATTAAATCAAAAGTTTTCTCTGGAAATGTCATGTCCAAACTATCCATTTGTAAAAATTCAATGTTTCTGTTTGGATACATTTTTAAATTTTCTTTTGCAGTGTTAATCATCTCTTCAGAGAAATCTGTTGCATATATTTTCCCTACTTCAGGATAATATTTTAAAACCATTTCTCCGCCACCAGTTCCTAAATCTAAACAGATTGATTCCTTATTTGTATGTTCTTTTATCTTTTCATAAAGTTCCCAGTTTGTTAATCTTTCTACACTATATTTTATTTCATCAAAATTCCAATCGCCTATATTATCATAATACTCATATTCTTTTTCTTGCATTTTAGTCTCCTAAATACTTTATTTTAAATATTCTAAAACTTGTTCTGGATATAGTATTAATTCATGATTTACAAATTTATCTACATCCATCCACATTGCGTAGCTATTCTCTTCATCCATTATTTGGTATTTTTCTTTATAGTCTTCTTCTTTTATTTCAGCCTCATAAAATAGCACTATTTCATGTGCTTTTTTTCCGTTAAAAACAAATATATTTTCTGAAATTCCCAAGAATTTTCCCACTTCGATATCTATATCTAATTCTTCTTTAAATTCTCTTTTTAATGCATCTTCGCTTTTTTCTTGGAACTCTATTCCTCCGCCTAAACTTCTATAAAAATATTGGTCTTTTACTTTGTCATATCCTTCGCTAACTAGTATCTTATTTCCTCTTCTTATTATTGCAAGTACAACTGGTCTTATTGTTTCAAACTTATTCATATTACACCTCTTTCTTTATAATTTTTTATATTAAAAACACTGTTTTTCATTTAGTTTTCACAGCTTTGTAATTGTGTTTTTATGTAAACCATGATATAATATTATTGAATCGTAAGATTTTCAATATATTTGCCGAAATGGCTAGGAGGTAAAACAGTATGAAATTTAACGCAACAACAGCAGCAAAGTACGCAGACAAAGTGGTTAAGAAACCTCTTGCAGTAGAACTCGAGCCTCAGCTCATGATCATCGCAGAGCAGCAAGCTCGTGCAAGTCACGAAGGCTGGATGGCCGGTAAGATTGCAAAAGGCTACGTTTACGGTCCCGTTACCAATGACGATCCTGCCAATGGTCCTCTCACCAACCCTCTGCTCGTTTCTTACGACGAATTGGACGATGCTACCAAGAAGAGCAACATTGCAAACGCCGTAGCAGTTATCCGTATTCTTCGTGACAAGGGTTGCTCCTTTGTGAACTTCACTCAGGTTATCCTGTACCCTCTGGCAAAACAGATCCACGATGAATGGTCTCGCGAAAAGATTCTCGCAGGTTGGAAATGGGGCCCTGTTACCGACAAAGCCAATAAGATCCACCGTGACCTTGTTCCTTTCGAAGTACTGGCTACCACTCCTGAGCTGAAAGATGACATCGCATATGATGTGGACACCGCTCGTCAGATTATCGTCCAGATGATCTCCAACAACGATGTCTTCCCTATCATCCAGAGCCTTGCCAAGTTCCAGCTCGACACTGCATCTTGCACCGCCTAATCCCTAATTAACGGCATACGGAGAAGTTTCATTAGCTAATCTGTATCCTCAGCGCCACTCATTCGTGGCGCTGTTTTCATTTTGTGCGTTATTTTTCATCTATTTTACTTATACAAATAAAATTTCTGTTGTGTCTGCTCTTCTTTCATATCCTATTTTTTCATATACATGATTACTAATTGGATTTGAATCATCTGTAAATAATACACAATATTCAAGTCCACTATCTAAAAATTCTTTTGATATTCTATAAACCAAATTATAAGCATATCCTTTACCACGTTCTTCTTTTGGTGTATATACATTTCCTATTGATTTTCCTTTTGTTAGATGTCTATTTGAGCTAGCTGTTGCAACAATTTTCCCGTCTTTTTCAAGTAAATAATATCCCATACTAAAATGTCTTTGGAATTTCTTTTCTAATTCCTCATCACTAACTGTTTCATGCAAAGCTTCTTCTGAAAACATTCTTCTATATTTTAATAATGTTTCTTTGTCTTCCATTGTTGCTTTTCTAAATATAACATCATCTATTAATGTAGTTTCTTTTATCTTATCTAAAACTAATATTCTCATTTCAAATCTTACTTTAGGTGTTTTTCCAGCGACTTTGCAGAATTCCTTTGCGAATATTTGGCTAATTTCTTTTTCTGTGTTTACTCCTTCTAAAGTTGGATCAATTTTATAAATTTCTTCTGCAGCAAATCTGTATAGTTCTTCAGATTTGTTATTTGTTGGAGAGTACATTAATAATCTCCATGGTTTTCTTAAAAGCATTATTAGTTCTGTTTGTTCTCCTTCAGTTACTCTTGCTAGTAACCAATTTTCATTTAGTCCTTCTAATGCTGCATCTTTGTAGTTTCCTGCCATCAAGTTGTTTAGCCATTCTTTTTCCAGAATGAATTTTTCATTTTCCTTTATAAATTCGTTTGGATCATCATATTTTTTGAATTCCATAAAATCACCTCACCTTGTTTTATTTTTATGCAAAAATTATATCACACATTCCGCGCTTAGCAAACAAAAAAGAGGCTACTTTTGTAACCTCTTTTAATTTTTAGAAACTATATACCTCTGCAATTTCTTTTTCATTAAAATTATATTTAAATACTATAGTTTTTACTCTTTCGTATCCATCTCTCCATCCTATAGATGCTTCTTCAGAATATTTATCATAATTATATACAAAATATATATCATCATCAACTATACTTGAATATTCAAAAGATAATTGATAATCACCTGTTCTACTCTTTTCTAAATTATATTTTTGGTAAACATCATCTTCTTCAAAGATTTGAATTCCATTATATGTTATTACACTTTTAGCATCTATATATTTTGTTTCTACTAACTTTTCTTCTTTGTATTCATTTATAAATTCGCCGCCTTCTTTCATATCTAAAGCAACTTGGTTTATAATTTTTCCATCCTTATTCATTGAAACTGCAACTTTTTCTTGATCTACAGTTGCTGAACCACCAACATAAGTTAATTCAAATTTAATTATATTAGATTCTGTTCTAAAACTTGTTATATCTATTAAATCTGTTTCTGATGCATTTTCAAAAATATCTTTTTTAAATGTTGCAATAACACCTTTATCTTGATTTCCATCTAAAACACCAATATTTACTTCTGAAGCGGCTAATCTTAAAAGACTACTATATTTTTTTGAATCTATTGATAGATAATAAATTTTATCATCTAAAACTCCTAAATAACATGCATTTTCCTTTAAAGTTTCTTTTTTATTTGTTTTTGTATTAATTTTTATAATTTCTGCTTTATTTGTTCCTACTATTAAATAATCTACATCAAAATTATCTTCTTGAAAAAATTTTATTTCACCTAAGCAAATATTTTCTTTTTTTCCTGTATTTAAATCTATACAAATTATGCTTGGTTCATTATTATTTGCTAGTTGTTCTGATGTATATATTTTTTTATTAGAAATATATATTTTTCCATAACCATTTCCTTTAAAAATAGTTTCTTCGTTTCCATCTGAATCTCTTTTTACAAGTTCATTTGAATCTGTTTCTAAATATTTGTAATTGCCATATAAAGCTGTTTTTTCCATGCTAGATTCATTTAATTTCCAATAATAAACGTCTTCATTATATTTTACAAAATAATCTCCATTGTTTATTACTACAGCATCTTTTGATTCATCTTGAGGCTCTTTTTCCTCAGAAACAATTGCATCTTCATCTACTACATTTTCAATTTCTTCGACTTTTTCTGGCTCTTCTACAGTTTCAGTTTTTACTAAATTGCTATCTTTGTTTTCTGCATTTGCAATTTCAGTTTGTCTTTTTATATTATTGATATAAAAAAATACTACAACCATGATTATAACTATAATTGAACCAAATAATAAAAACGAAACTAAACTTTTTCCTCTTTCATTTTTCATTTTAAATCCTCCATTTGTATATTTTAAATTTTCTTAATCATCTAAACTTTGACCTTCTCTTTGTTCTTTTGGTAAGTTTTTAGAAACTTCGTCAGGTTCTACAACTTTTAATGTTGTACAATACTTTCTTCTTTCTTCTACCTTTTCTGGATCTAATTTTCCTTTTAATTTTTCTATGTCTAATAGATCTTTTGGATGTCTTGTGAATTCTTTTTTAGAAATTACAGATTCAGGTGTTGAAACTCTAAATCTTGTTCCTGCAAATTCTACTTCTTCACTTGTATAGTCTAATTCTGCTAATTCTTTTGGTATATATCTTTCTAGAATTCTTGGAACTTTTTGGCCGTTTTTATTTTCTTCCATAAAATATTCTCTTCCTGTTATTGCTCCATCTTTCTCTCTTCTAAATAAGAAAAATCCTAAATGGAATTCATTATCTTTATGATTAGCAATTACTTCATGTTCACCTTGTGCATGGCTTCCATCTTTAGCTAATCTTCTTTTATTGTCTAATCTATCATCTGAAAACTCATAATCGGTTCCTACCATTGCATCTTGAACTTTTGGCATGTCTGCTTCTGATATCATAAAATCTATATCTCCATGATATCTAAAAAGTGGCGTGTTTGTTCCTATAAATGTTGATAATGCTCCTACTATATAATAATCTACACCTTGTTCATTTAGTCTATCACATACTGTTTTTAATGTTGATTCTATTAATGCATGGTTTTCTTCTATTGATATATTTCCAGGAGTATAATTTGTATATATGTTTTTTTCTAGTTGTGATAACATTTCTTCTCTTGAGCTATATACTGTTGGATCAATTTTCATTATATCATCTAAACACGCATTGTATAATTCTTCTGCTCCAGGTGTTCCAAATATATTATTTACATTCATTATTAAAGAATCCATTGCTTCTTTAACATCTTTCATATCATACATTCTTAAAAGTAGTCTTTGAATTTGCTCTTCTGGAACTTTCCCTTCTCCCATTCTTGCAATACAACGTCTTGTTGCTGCTTCTATTGCTTGTTTTTGCTCTTCTCCAATTTTTTGTGGTTCACCTCTCGAAATTCTCGCAATTTCTGAAGTTTCTTCATCTATTCCTTTTTGTGTTATTTGCTCACTTTGTTCTATTGTTTCTACAACATCTTTTGAAAATTCTTTTTTTCTAGATGGAAAATACTCATCTATTTCTTCTTGAAATCTTTTTTCTTTATTTGGATAATCAAGTGCAAAACCTAACATTCCTTTTACATATTCTTCCTCTCTTTGAGGAATATTAGCAACACCTTGTACTTGTTTAAATACATTTTCTATATCTTCTTGACTTGTTTTTTTCCCTTGTTTCCAAAACTCAATTATTTGTTTTTTTAATCCTTCAAATTCTTTTCCTGGATTGTTTCCAGCTTGTCTAATCATGTTTCTTACAGCACCTTCAAATCTTCCAAGTGCTTCTATAAAGTCATCTGATGATCTTAGCACATCTTTTCCATCATGATTTTTACTTTCTATATATGAAACTATATCTCTTGAAGATGTTAAATATGTTGCTATTGCTGAAGGTGTTCCAAGTGATTCAAAAACTTTTCCTACAAATTTAGCTTGATTTTCATATCTTCCTTTTTCATATGGTCTTCCTAAATGTTCCATTATTTTTTGAGATATTAATTCTGTTCCACCTTCACTTATTTTGTTATGCATTATTCTTCTATTTGGTGATTTTCTTTCATTTATTTCTATAGTTGAAATTCCATTAAATAATATTTCATCTTCAGTTTCTAGCATTTTATCTACATTTGCAATATATGCTTTATACTCTTCCATTCTCCAATCTGCACTTACACTGCTATTTATATATGTAGAATCTCCATTTTGTTTTATAATATCATCTCTTGTTAGCTCTGAAGATTTTACAAAACATTTTTCCATCACATGTGTCCATTCATGGAAAAGTGTTTGTCTTATATCATCTAAATTTGTTAAGTCTCCACCTTTTAATGTATGCATTACTCCGTCACTTGTTTGATATTGTTGTGTTTTATCAAACATTACAACAGAAAATAATTTTTTTCCATCTTCTTCATAATCCACTTGGTGTGCACCAAAATTACCATCAATTCTAGCATGTTTTTTATATGCTTCTGATGTTACTGACTCTTGGTCATATTTAATATTATCATCTTGTCCTTGTTTAAAGTCTCCAAGTCTAAATGTTCCCATCAATTTTGATAATTTATCTATTACAAATTCTGCTGTTAATTTTCCTTCTGTTATTGCTTCTAAAGAAGTTGCATATTCATATACTAGCATTTGTGTTAATTCTGAAGTGCTATCATCAAGCCCTGTATCCCATTTGCCTTCTTTTTCTTCAATTATTCTTCCTATTTTATCCCAAAGTCCTTTAGTATCTTCTATTTTATACTTTTCAACTATTGGTTTTATATCCATAAGAACCTCCTAAATTAGTTCATTATTTCTTCTACAAATTCTTTATCATTATAAAGTGTTATTGCTTTTGGTAACACATCTATTATGAATTTTCTATCAGTTAATCTTTCTCCATCCACATTAAATGTTACTTCTTTTTCTAATTCTAGTTCAACATGGTTTGTTCTAAATTTATGTATTCTTCTTTTTCCTTCATGTTTTCCATTTTTTAATTTTAAAATTAATGGTATCATTTTTACTTTTGACATTTTTTCTGCATAGTAAATGTCTAAAAGTCCATCTGTTAATCTTGATTTTGGTGCTATTTTGAAACCTCCACCATAATATGACCCATTACAAATACTTAAAATGGTATAAGCATCTTCTATATTTTTTATACTTGTTTTTATCTTTATTTTTTTACATTTAAAAGTTACAAATGTATATATTATACTTACATTGTAAAGTTGACTTGTTGGAACTATTGTATCTCTAAATTTTTCTATATTATTCCCTACTTCTGCATCAATTCCAGTACATGCTACATTTATAAAATATGTATCATTTATTTTTCCAAGGTCTATTAAATGTTCCCCATTTTCCATTGTTTTTACTGTTCTGTATGTATCATTTCCAGAACCTGCAGGTATAATTCCTAATTTATTTTTAGTTCCAACTAATGCTGGTAATGTGATAGCTAAAGTTCCATCTCCACCTACTACATAAATAACATTTTCTTGATTTTTATATTCAAGTGCTATATCATATCCGCTTTTTTCTTTAGTAATTTTTCTTATCTCATAATCATATTTTCTTTTTTGGCATTCTTCTTCAATTCTAGGTAATATTTTTTGGCTTTTTCCTTTTCCAGCACCTTCATTTACAATAAAAATATATTTCATAAATTCCTACTTTCTAAGTAAATTCAAAACTTCATTTCTTATATATTCATTTGCTTTTTCTAGCTCCATTTGAGCTACATCTACTGGTTTCCCAAACTCTATTACAAGTTTTTTTCTGAATAATTTGTATTCTCCTTTAATTGCAAAAGGTACTATTTTACAATTTGCTTTTTGTGCAATTGTTACTGCTCCGCGCTTAAATCTTAAAAGTTCTTCTTCTGTTTTATTTCTAGTTCCTTCTGGAAAAATTCCTATTGTCCCACCATTTTTTAATATTTCTTCTGCTTCTAAAATTGCTTCTGGATTACTTTTTGTTCTATATACTTTTATTAATCCTATTTGTTTAAATAAAAATCCATGAATTCCTTTAAACAATGTTTCTTTTGCCATATAATGTACAGTTCTTTTTGTATGTGACATTACAACAACTGGATCAAATGCATGACGATGATTTCCTGCAAAAATGATCGGACCATCTTTGGGTATATTTTCTAAACCTTTCGCTGTTGGTCTGTACAAAATTTTTAATAATGGTAAATATATTAATTTTAAAATTTTATATAATACTTTATTTTCTTTCATATTTTTCCTATTTTATAAACTTGGTTCATCATCTTGTTTTTTGTTTTCTTGTTCTGTTCCTTCTATATTTACTTGTTGTCCTTCTCTTAAAGCTTTTGTTTGTTCAGCAATTTTTTCAATAGTAGCATTAACATCATCAAAACCAATTCCAGTTTCTTTTATTAATTCTTTTACAACATCTGGTGTAAATTCAAATGTAGGATATTGTGATAACTCTTCTACTATTGTTTCTAGCAATTCTTTTCCTGTTCTTTCTGCTATTTCATTTCCTACTTCTGGATCAAGTTTACTCATTTCATCTAAATATTCTTGTGTTTGTTCGCATACATCTCCTATTGTTTGCTCATCAACTCCAACTTGTATTAAAAACTCTTTTGATCTTGATACCATCTGAATTCTTGAATATAAATCTGCATGTTCTTTTCCAAGATCTAAATTTCCAGAAAAATCTAATGCATCTAATTCTTGATATCTCGATTTTAATTCTTCTATTATTTGTATATCTTCTAAAACATTGTTTTTAAAGTGATTAATTACTCCGTTTTGCAATATTTGCATTGTGTCTTTTTTTACATCTGGATCAAGCTCATCTAAACGATTTTCAGCACCAACACCCCAAGCAAGTGCTCTTTGTTCCCCAATTTGTATTTCATTTGATGATGTAAACAAAATAACATTTTCTGGTAAATCTTCAAATTCTAAATTTTCTTTTGTCATACTTGCACTTTCTTTTGTGAGATCACTTAAATAATTCTTTCTAATTCCAAGCATACTGTCTATTGCAAGTCTTAATTCTGGAGATATTCCTTCATGCTTTTCTAAAATTTCTATAACAGAAAGCATATCTCTTTCTTTTTGTAAATTAGATCTGCTTTTACTACTCTTTACTTGTCTATCATAAGATTCTTCGAATTTTTGCATTATTCCGTCTTCATCTTTATAAGCTCTTGTCATAGCAGTTCCTACACAAGGGTTTTCTGCGGATAATCCATATTTTTCATATTCACTTAAAATCGCTTGTCTTAATTCTTCTGGATCTTCTATAAATCTATTAGCCATTAATTCTGTTATAATTGCTGTTCTAAAAGATGAATAACTAACATCTTTTTTTCCTAGTTCTTTCTTTTGAGATCTAAGTGGCTCATCACCAAATCCAATCCATCCATCTATATTTCCAGTTAACACTGGTGGATTTCCACAACTTTGTACCAATTGTGGATTTTCTTGTGCCATTTCTCTTAATATTTGTACATAATCTGCTGTATCTATTATGTTGCTATAAATTACAATTTGATCAGCTCTTCTTGCATTTACAGATTCATTATCTGTACAATGTTTGAAATAATATGGTAATCCTTGTTCCTTACATTTTTCTGCAAAAGTTATTATTATATCTGCTATATTTTGTTTTGGACAATTTATATACAATCTATTATTTGTTTCTGCCACATAATCTTTACTTTTATAATGATCAAATGTTGATTGTTTATGACAAACACTTCCTAAACTTTTTGTAATTTTAGCTTGATCCGCATCACTTATTTGAGTTGATACTGATTTATCTAAAGCATTTATTCTTTGAATACAATTATAAAAATAAGGACTAAATACATTATTTTGAATTACTTGAAGTAATTCGTCTGTAAGCTCTGGTGCATTAATTTGTTCAAATATTTCTTTTAAAGATTGTTTTTCCATAATAACTCCTTTGTACAACTTTATCTTCCTTCGTCTACATTTTTTACTAATGCTGTTTTCATATTATTTCTTTTTCCACCCCAAATATCACTAAATAGGCTATCTCCTATTACTAATACTTTTTCTGGATGCATTCCCATTTTTTCACAGGCTTTAATGAAATTCTTTTTCATTGGTTTATGGGCAAAACCAATATAATCTATTCCTTGCAATTTAAAGAAATCTTCAATTCCTCTATCTATTCCATTTGAAACTACTATAACTTTTAATTCATTTTTTAGCATTTCAATCCATTCTTGATTACATTTTGGAATTGACTTCATGTCTTTTCTTACAGTTTCATCTATATCTAAAATAACACCTTCTATTCCAAGATTCTCTTTCAACTTTCGTACATCTTCTCTTGTTAATGATGTTACTCTTTCTAACTTCATATCTGGTTTTATTTTTTTAGCTAACATGTAGTTTACTAATTCGTAAATTTTGTCAGCCATAAGTTCATCTAGCGGTTTCATGTTTTCCTCTCTAAAATTCTTGTAAATTTCTTAAATATTATATCATATTTTGTTTTACAATGCCATCTATAACTAATATATTCGTATTTAATTTATTTTTCTACTTAAAACTTGCTTTGACACTAAAAATTTTAATTGATATAATAAATTCGAATTATACAAGGGAGGATTTTATGAAACCAAAATTCAGATTCAAAAATCGTAAAATAAAATTTAGAGAAGCTGATTATATTGAAAAACATTATATTAAAGATGGTAAAGCTATAATACCAATTCATTTAAATTCAATTGATGAATTATATATGAAACATGATCATATCAAACTTGCAATGTCTGATGAAGTATGTAACTATATAGAAGAAATCGCTTATATCATACCTTTAAAATACCCTATTTTACTTGAAATTCATTGTCCTGAAATTCCAGAAGAACAACAATTAAGAGTAAAAAAAGTTATAAAAAACAATTATGGTATGGAAATTGATGATAGAGATTATGATATTCATGTTGCAAATAGAAAATGTATTTCTTTATTCGTAATAGGAATTCTTATTTTAATCTTATCATACGCTTTAGAAAATATTCTTTTAGAAGTTTTCTTAGAGTTTTTATATATTGCTGGTTGGGTTGCTCTTTGGGAAATGTGTGAAGTTTTAATGTTAAACAATGCTGCAAAAAGAACCGAACGTTTATATAAACTTCAACTTTATGATAGTGAAATTCGTTTTGTTTTCCCTAGAGAAACACATGAAGAATAATTATTTTTAAAATAAAAAAACTATATTTATAACCTTTTGGTATAAATATAGTTTTTATTTTTTATATAACAATAAATTATCGATATAAAATCTTTTTCGAACTTTTACCCTTCTGCTATATTTTCAGGATTTTTACATTGTTCAAAGAAATTTTTTCTACAAAAAAACATTATTAATCCATATGTCAAAATATCAAATACTATTACTATCAATGTTGTAATTATATATAAATTTCTTATTGCTAATATAGTCGCTGCTCCATAGCCAATAAAGAAATCGAAAAGATCCATTCCTATTTCAATAAGCATTAGAATTGCTAATATTTTTGTAATACCATGTACAACTTTATTTATTTCACTTCTTATAATTCTCCCTTTATAAAAAGTTTCTCTAACTGCATCTACAAATATTTTTTTAATGGCAAAATATGTTATTATTAATGTTGCTATAATTAATAATATTCCATTTAAATGTTCTTTTGCTAGCATTTGTATCATTCCTAGAAAAAAACCAAAAAATATAATATTTACAAAACAATTTTCTACAACAATCTTCATAAAAGCTTTTGCTGTTAAATCTTTTCTTTCTTTTGGTTCTTGTACTACTTCTGTTTTTTTCATTTTTTCTCCTTTCTTTAGTAAAATAATTCTATTTTTAATATTGTATCAATACAAAAAATTATATTCAATATTTATTTTTAAAAAAACAAAGGGAGTATGTTTTTTACGCATACTCCCAAAGTCAGAAAATCCTATTCATAGGTTTTTCTTGTTACAGGTAATTTTGTACCAACACGACCGGAGTCTGACGATCTCCGCTGCCGGTAGTAAGGTCAGAAAGGGAAGAAATAAGGTCAGTGATCTGTCTCGGAGTAGTTCCCAAAGATGCAGCTCCAGTAATATCCTTTGCTGCCTTTCTTGCGGCCTTCTCCTCAGCCACGATCTCCTCAATTTCTTCAGCAGATTTGTCCTTGTGTACACTTGCGATGTACTTCAGCTTAACCTCTTCAGGGGTTCCGCGAAGTCCTTCAGTTGCTGCAGGAGTAGTAGTCGGATCAGCCAACTCCCAAATTCCTCCAACAGGATCCTTAAAAGCTCCATCGCCAAACACATAGGCTTCAACATGCTTACCGGTTCTCTTGTACATCTCTGCCTGAACGTCTTTGACAAACTTGTCGCAGTCTCTAGGCATCAATTTAAGATCATCATTGTCCTGAATGTTGCTACCATACAGACCGAATTCTGCATTGTAGCCGCTGCCGTTCACAGGTGCATTCATAATTTCAGAAAGGACAAGCACACGGTTTGCCCCATTCTTCAAAAGAATACGTTTAGTCATCGCTCTTCTGTGAATACTGCATACAAGCACATCGCCGCAGATTGCAGGAATCTGAGAAAAGTCGTTGCACATCAGGATTTTTCCCTTTTCTCCACAGATTTCCTTGTACATTTCCATGTAGTCCTTTCCAGTGAAAGGATGACAAGGTTTTCCAAGTCTTCTGTAGAACTCTTCTTGAGAAAGAAGATCACGATACGGATTTACTCCGCTTTCCATCATAGTTTCCTCAGAAACCAGACGGTTACCCACTTCGTCAGTAGGGTAAGTCATAACCACGTAAATAGTCTTGATTTCAGGCATAGCAGCCACGGCTTTCAAGATTGCCATGAATCTGTTTCTGCTCTGGATCGGGTCAACAACTGCGATTGCTTTTGCTCCTGCGAACTTAGCACTCAGATCAGCTACAACCTCCTCTTGTGTAACGATGTTTCCTTGGCCGATGGCCACTACTGCTTCAGTAGTACCGATTGCGTCATTTTCCTGAACACCATCGACACCCACCGCAGCGATTACCGAGTCAACAACGATTTTTACAACATCATTGCCCGGCATGATGATTGGAGTTCTGATTCCTTTCGAAATCACTCCTGGTCTTGGTTTCCCATGCATAGCACAAATACCTCCTATCATATAATTATATTGAATGGATTCTACAGCACTTGCTGCAAGCGAATTTTATCACGGTCAAACATTATTGTCAACTATTATTGTAAACAAACGCAGTTTTTTAGACAATTTCAAATTTTTTCTTTTGCTTGCTTTTTTATTTTTAAAGCAAACAAAAAAGAGAAGGTTGATATGATACACCCTTCTCTTTAACTTGCACTTATACTGTTTCCATATTTTCTTTTTGATGCTATTTTAGATAGTATTTTATTAGGACCTTTTTTCTTTTTTATTAATAGATAAATTAATTTATTACCTATCGACATCCTAGACCTCCTAAATAATATCTAAATAGCTGTTGTCTTTTGTATACCTGTTTTTAACAAGCACAGTATATATATTAACACACTTTTTTTATAATTTCTAGTACTAATTTAAATTTTTTATTATTTATTATTTATCTTTGAAAATAGTAAAGCAGCTCACGGATGCGAGCTGCTTTACACTTAGTCTTTTTCAGACTTGGTTTTTCTGACTACACGGTAGCCATCAACACGATCAGGATCAGGTTCAATCACAGCGGGGTTCCACTTGCACTTAGGATCATTCAGATCCAATCCTTCTTCGACTTTCGCCTTTTTCTCGAGAGCCTCCTTGTAGGTAAATCCATGCTTGTTGTCCCAGTGCTTAGAATAGGTTTCCTTCATCGTCTTTTTCCTCCCTAAATTTTTCTCGATGACTGACTACGACGATAAACTATTGTCATTACCTTGATGTAAAATAGGAGTAAACAATAAGTTCATCACATTTTATTATAGCACAATTTACATAATTTTTCAAATTTTAGATCCCATATTAAGGTGTTATCAGCATTTATGTAATTAATTTTATTAATTATTATAAATATCTAACTTAAATTCAATATTGTTTCAATGTCTTTATCTCCCCTTCCAGACAAATTAACAATTATAGAATCTTCTTTATTATATTTGGGGGCTATTTTTATTCCATAACTTATTGCATGACAACTTTCTAATGCAGGAATAATTCCTTCTAATTTTGTTAGAAGTTTAAAACTTTCTATTGCTTCATTATCAGTTACTGAATCATATTTTACTCTTCCTATGCTTGCTAAATATGCATGTTCTGGTCCTATTCCTGGATAATCAAGTCCTGCAGATATTGAGTATGCATCTTTTATATTTCCTTTTTCATCTTGCATTATAAATGTTTTCATTCCATGCATGATTCCTACTGTATTATTTTGTATTGCAGCCGCATGTTTTCCTGTTTCTATTCCATTTCCTGCGCCTTCTACTCCATAAATATCTACATCTTTTTCTTTTATAAAATCTGTAAATAGACCTATACTGTTACTTCCGCCTCCAACACATGCCACTATTGCTTTTGGTAATTTGTTTTCAAATTCTAAAATTTGAGATTTAGTTTCTTCTCCTATTATTTTTTGAAATTCTTTAACAATCATTGGATATGGTGCAGGTCCAACAGCAGAACCTATCAAATAAAAGATTTCATCATTTTCTATAAGATATTCAAATGCTTCATCTACTGCTTCTTTTAATGTTCCTTCTCCTTTTGTTACTTCTTGTATTTTTGCACCTAAAAGTTTCATTTTTTCTACATTTACTTTTTGTCTTTTTATATCTTCTTTTCCCATAAATATAGTACAATCTAATCCAAATAAACTGCATACAGTTGCTGTTGCAACTCCATGTTGCCCTGCTCCAGTTTCTGCAATTATATGTGTTTTTCCCATTCTTTTTGCAAGTAACACTTGGCCTATAGCATTATTAATTTTGTGAGCTCCAGTATGATTCAAATCTTCTCTTTTTAAAAATATTTTTGCCCCACCAGCATATTTTGTTAAGTTTTCAGCAAAATACAATGGAGTTGGTCTTCCAACAAATTGTTTCAAATAATATAAATATTCTTTTTTAAAATTCTCATCTTCTTTTGCTTTTTCAAATTCTCTTTCAATTTCATTTAATCTTTCTTTTAAGTTTTGTGGCACATATTGTCCACCAAATTTTCCAAATTCCATAATTAATTCCTTCTTTCTTTTTTAATTGATTTTTTTCTTTTAAATTTTTATTTGCACTTCTTTCCCAGTGCCAGTCAGATTCCATAGTGCCACCTCCTTTTATTTTTGCAAACAAAAAGCGCACATACGAGCTCAATTACTCATACATGCGCCTTTGAAACAAAACTAATAATATAATATTTTTATATTTTATAGCATGCAAAAACTGTATGAGTAATTTTTTACCCATACTTGCCACCAGTTATTTAATTTAACGTTCTTTACATTAAACATGGCGTTCTCCTTTGCTATACTAATATTATATGTTCCTTTGTAAAAAAATGTCAAGAATTTTTTTATATTTCAAAAAATATTTACTCTAATTTTTATTTTATATGTGATATTCGTATAGGATTATATATAATATTAATAATGATATTAATATCAATTTTATTGCATATCAAAAATATAATAATGAAAAAAGCGGAAATCCTAGTGCATAGGATTCCGCTTCTTTTTGTGATTACTCGAACAATACTTCACATTTTCCAACATCATTTTCTGAAAGAATATATGCTTGATTTACTTTAAAACCAAACTGACCTTTTAGGATTTGTTCCCTTATGATCAATGAGTTATACAACAGTTCCTCGTCACTTATTGGAGTTATTCCAAAATGTTTTTTCTTTTTGTTCACCTTCTTTTTAGGACGTGCCTTCAAAGTTGGATATTTTACATCCAGAACAATAAGAATCACATTTGAATATACTCTTTTAAAACGAGTAAGCAGAGCCATTCTTGCATCAAATTCAATTGGTGCTGCATCCACAACAACAATGGAGGCGCCATCTTTTTTCATCTGAAATAGTCTTTCTTCAAAAACTTCTTGTGTCCGCATTGCTAAAGATTTCTGAGTATCGAATATATTAGATCTTGTATTTACGATTTCTTCAAAAATCTCGTCTGTTGTAAGTATGCTTTTGCCTGTAAAATGTTTCTTGGTAAATGTTGTTTTACCGCTGTTTTGTGAACCACAGATCAGAACCAAGGTATCATCTGGAATCTTGATTTGAGTCTGCCCAATGGATGTTTTTCCCATCTTATTCCCTCTTTCATAGTTCGCTTTTCAAGACATAATTGTAGCTTACACCGGTGTCAGTTTCGCTAACAATCTTAAATCCGACTTCTTTTGCCACCATCTCCAAACAGTCTTCTACCGGAGCAATCAGTAAGTTATAGCAATCCAACTTGCTAAATACTAACGTGAAGCTCTCAAAGTTTCTTCTGTTTTCCCAAAGTTTGCGTCTAATCATTTTCAGATATTCGACACAGGAATTGTATTCATAAGCCCCCATTGGCAAATCTCTTACAATCCCTTCTTTCAAGTCTTCTATATACTCCGGAATGGTATCAGGATTGAAGCTAGGCTTCAAGTCATCTCCTTTTGCGATACATTTCAGTTCATTAATCGAGTGGACCACAATCCGCCAGTTAATTAACTGAAAGTGCCGCATAAATTTGTAGAAATCTCTCATATAAGTTATGCCAACCTTTCCATAATTTTTTATCCAACCTATTATAACACATTTTATGTAAATTGTAAATTACGTAACATGCTATAATTTTAATTTCAAGTTTTATTTGCATAAAATGAAACCCCGGAGCAATGCTCCGGGGGACATTCTTATGTCTTGTCGTTTATTCGGTCAAATCTTCCCAGCAAATCGGCTCAATATGCCAAATATGCTTAGCATATTCCTGAACAGTACGGTCAGAGGAGAACACACCAGATGCGGCAGTATTCTTCATAGCCTTTCTGGTATGGTGAGACAGATCGCCAGTTCTCTGTTCTGCAGCATAATCGGCATTTGCACGAAGCGTAGTCTCGATATATGCTTCCAGATCAAGCATAACGTAATACTTGTCTTCCAGAGTAATCGTGCTGTAAAGCTCCCAATATGCATTAGGCAGAAGGGTTTTATCCTTCAGGAGACGAGCAACATCATACATGTAGGATTTGACGAAACGTCCCTGTTCATGCTGATACTGCTTCTCAATAGCTTTCAGCTGTTCGACTCGAGCGCCGAACTCGTAGTTGTTCTTTCTACCGGATGCGAGGATGATTTCGATATTCGCACCATCCCAGGTTCCGATAGTAGGTGCACCGTTCATCATGAACTTCATGTTGCCAGTGCCGGAAGCTTCAGTACCAGCAGTACTAATCTGCTCAGAGAAGTTAGCTGCGGCATAAATCTTTTCAGCGTAAGAAACATTGAAGTTGGTCAGGAACACAACCTGCATCTTATCTCTGACATCAGGGTCATTGTTGACCAGATTCTGAATGTCTTTAATAAGAGCGATGGTCTGGATTGCCTTCTTGTAAGACATTGCTGCCTTACCTGCAATGATGAAGGTGGTCTTGTAGAAGTCGGGCAACTTGCCCTGCTTGATGAGCTGATAAATTCTCAGAATTCTCAGAGCATTCATCAGCTGACGCTTATATTCGTGGATTCTCTTTACCTGGATGTCGAAAATGCTGTTCGGATCGATTCTGATACCTTCGCGCTGGTAGATTTCTTCTGCCAGTTTTACCTTGGCATTCATCTTGATTCCAGCAAATTCAGTAAGAACCGCATGATCATTCTTATACTGTTCCAGTCTGGACAGCATACTCATGTTGGTGATCCATCCATTACCAGCGTACTTGTCGAGGAATTCAGCCAGATCCGGGTTGGACAGGCTAACCCAACGTCTCGGGGTAACACCATTGGTAATATTGATGAACTTTTCGGGATACAGTTCGCACCAGTTTGCCAGCAGAGTTTTCATGATAATATCAGTATGAACCTTCGCAACACCGTTGATCTTAGAACCAACATAGCATGCGATACGGCTCATATGAATACTACCATCCTGGAACATTTCGTAAGGATTGATCTTGTCCCAGTCTGCTTCGCTCACATAGCTACCGTTCTCATACTTGATCTTACTGAACTCATCCTTGGCAGACAATTCATCAATGAGTCTCTTATTGATGTCATTGATGACCTGATGGATGTCAGGCAGCAGATTCTTGAACATAACGCGGTTCCACTTCTCCAGAGCTTCGGGCATGATAGTGTGGTTCGTATAAGCGAAACACTTGCATGCTTTTTCGAAAGCTTCGTTGAAAGTGTAGCCATGGTTTTCGAAGAGTCTGATAAACTCCAGACAGCCCATAACAGGATGGGTATCGTTCATCTGGAAGAAATAGTACTCTTCAAAGTTGTCGAGGGTACCGTGGATCTTCAGATGGCGGTTAATCAGAGTCTGCATTTCAGCACTCACGAAGAAGTACTCCTGACGCAGACGCAGAATCTTGCCATCTTCGTTTTCATCATTCGGATAGAGCCAATCAGAAATTGCAGCTGCAGAGGCATTGGTTACACCTTCAATAGGCTCAGCCTTCCACACTCTGAACGGGAATACAGGTGCATTATACTCACCTTCATCAGCATTATAGCCAAGGACAGGCATTTCATAAGGCACTGCGCGAACACGAGTATCTGCAAAGGTGATAATCTGCTCATCCTCATAATGAGGTTCGAACCAAGGTTCCATGTTGGCATCCCAGATATCAGGCTCAGCCTGCTGGTAGCCATTGGCATCGAATTTCTGCTTGAACAGACCGTACTTGTAGTACAGGCCCACACCAAACAGAGGCAAGCCCTGGGTTGCTGCAGATTCGATGAAACATGCAGCCAGACGACCAAGGCCACCATTTCCCAATGCGGGATCTTCGATGGTTTCCAGGCATTTAATATCGATATTTTCTCTTTTGAAGATCTTCTCGGTTGCCTTCAGGAGGCCAGCGTTGTTCAGATGATCGAGAACAACACGACCGTTCAGAAACTCAGCAGAGAAATAGACAGTGATTCTCTTTCGAGAATACAGGTTACGAGAACGATTCCAGTTCTTAGGAATCACATGTTCTTTTACCACTTTAGCGATGACATTGTTCAGCTCATAAGGATTGAGGCTTCCCAAATTCTTGTTAAACAAGGTCCGGGCCGCATCCTCGTAATGAGCCTTAAGTGCCATCTGGGTACTAGTAAAAGGCATACGAAAACACTCCTTTCAAGGTCTACAAATACAATAGTTACGAGCATCTCTCTTTATTGAAAAAACCTCCTTTTCGAAGAGAGACATAAGTGTTTAAACAAGAACTGCTAGAATTCTAGCAAAACTTGCAGTTACCTGAAATAAGCTAGTTATTTCAGCCGTATTATAACATGAAAAAATCCCCTTTACAAGGGATTTTTGTCTTTTGTTGTCATATTTTGTCGAAGAGTTGTTCCTAATAAAAAAAACTAGTTTATTAATTATAAACTAGGTATATTTTTGGTTAATTTTCAAATATTTTGCTTTTAATAAAATCAACAAATCTTCTAAATACTGTTTTTCTTTCTATTGGTAAATTTGTATTTTCACTTTCCCTTGATACTATATTTTTATTATCAGTTTCTTTTACATTTTTATTATTTTCGAATATACTGCTTGAATCAAAATGTTGACTTAATTTTTCAATTTCTTTTATCTCATTTTCTTTATATTTTTTTAGCAGTTCTTGTTTATGTTCTTCTGATTCTACCCAATATTTTAAGTTTATTAATGCTAAAATAGTTAAAGTTTTCTCATTTAAACCTTGACTCTCTAAAGGTTTTGTTGTTACTACGTGTTTTTTATAATCTTTACTTGCATTATTATTTAAAAAACTTATAAATTTTTCCGGAATTTTTTGAACATAAATGTCTTCCATATTTTCTAATACATCTAACACTTCTGCATAAGCATATGAACTATTACTCATTATATCCGATTCCTTTCTCTAAAGTTTCTTGTATTGATTGCTCTGGTTCCCCTATTTCTTCTAATATTTTTTGAACTTTTTCTAATGTTACTTCTTCAGTCGCTTTTTCTATATCAATAGGAGTAAATTTTCTTTTTCCTCTTATTTGGTCTCTTTGCATTTCTAATGTACTTACTCTTCTGCCTATATCTTTTAGTATAACCGTTCCTGGTGCCACACGTTCCATATTTTGATATCTTTCAGCTGCTGCTCTTAACCTTTTTTGAGTAATTTCTGCTTCACTGAAAAAGATACTTGTTTCTTCATTATTAACAAAAATTTCTTTGCTGTCATTTATAAATGTATAATCATTATTTCCATTATAAGATAATATTGTTCCTGACTTTCCTTTCATTAAAACACTATTAGAATCTAATATTGGATTTTCTTCTAATATTTTTAATTTTTCTGTCGCTAAACAAACTCTCATTTCTTCCATTTTATAGTCATCATTTGCATCTGAAAAAGTTGCTAAATATTTTAAATTTTCTCCATCAGCTTCATATATATTAAATGTTAAACCTGTTGGATAATCCAATTCAATAAACTCAAATGACATTAATTGAGGATTCCATCCTTTATCTAATATTGTTTTTGCAAATTTATCTGTTAATTGTAATGATAATTCATATGCTAGTTCATCATCTTGAATACCTTGAAAAATCTTTTTTACTATTTCACTTCCATATTTTTTTTCAAATGGGCCTGCAATTACTTCATCATATATATCCACCTCAGAATTTGCCATTTTTTCTAGCATTTCTTCTGGAGGTAATTCCATAAATTCTCTATATTTGAATTCATATTCAGCTAATTTTCTTGTTGATTTTGGTAACATTTCTAAAATTTCTTCTCTACTTTTTCCAGTTTCTTCAAGTTCAGCAATTTTATCAAAAAGAATACTACTTGCTTCATAATTTGTTCCCATTCCAAGTTGAGTTGTGTATTTTGCTATTCGCTCTTGAATACTCATTAAATCTTCTTTAGTGTTAACATCCATTTTTTTTACTTTACTAAGTAAGGTTTTTACAATATATGCTTTAATTTTATCTAATTTCAATTTTTTAGAATCTCTAACACCTAATATATCTAGCATTAAGGCTTCTGTTCCACTTTTCCCTGTATTAGCTGAATCTTTAATAAATTTATCTATTAATATTTCATCTTCGTATTTATATAATTCATTAAATTGCTTTAAAAAATCATCTACATCAGATTCAAAAGGTACAATTTCTTCTTCAACCATTACTGTAAAAATTTCTTCTGGTTTGTTAAAACCTATATCTAAAAATTTTTCTTCTCCAATGACTTCAGCTAAATTCTCTGTTTGTTCACTCAAAATAGGATATGATCTGCTTGTATATCCATATTTTTGATTTCTAATTTTAGTTACATATTCGGTAAAGCCTTCTGTTAACCCTATAGCAGTATGTTTAAATTCTTGTTCTTCACCATTTAGATATGCAACTTCATCAAACCCCATAGGAAACCCTATAAAGTTTTCTTTTGCTGTTATACAATGAATCATTTCATGAAAAAATACACTTTTAGTTTCTTCTTCTGACATTCCTCTTTTTAATAAAATTCGTTTGTCATTTAAATTATATCTTCCTAATTGAGTTGGCTTCATAAAATCAACAAACTCAACTTCAGCATCTAAGTTATTTTTTATTCTGTTTATTATTTCTTCTCTTGTTACATATTTTCCAAATAAATCATCAAACTCATTTATAAAATTTTCAATTAATTTTAACGTTCCATCTTCAAAGTTTTTATCTTTAAAAATTTCTTTAATATCTGCCATCT
The DNA here is from genome assembly GCA_045630665.1 of Candidatus Scatovivens sp. Lineage (GTDB taxonomy): Bacteria > Bacillota > Clostridia > TANB77 > CAG-508 > Scatovivens. The sequence goes on along the minus strand of JAZQTI010000010.1, from coordinate 30 downwards.
TTCTTCCTTTTTACATAATTATAGATATTT
>JAZQTI010000009.1:0-22116 GCA_045630665.1 Candidatus Scatovivens sp. | reverse complement strand
TATACAACATTAGTTATTTCTTCTAATTTATTATATACTTCTAATAAATTTGATCCAGCAGGTGTAATAATATTTAAAATACTATTGTCACTACTAGCTTTTATTAAATTGTTTTTCTCTTTATTTCCGAAAGCTTTAGGATAAGAAAAAGCTTTTAATTCAGCTTTTTGATTAAGTCTTAAAACTTCTCTTTCTATACAAATATTAAATTTTTCTTGTTTCATAAAAATTACCTCTTCTACAATCATTTTCTATAAAGAAGATTTATTTGCTTCAACTAATTGTAAGCTTAATTCAGGTTGTCTGTTATTTCCATCTGCAGTAGTTCCTACATTCAAGTTTATATTTAACGCATTCATTGGTTCTAAAGTATGGTATATAACTTTGTTATCGTTTTTATAGTTTATAAATCTCTTTGATTCTTTTGTGTTTTTGCAAATTACTTTACTTAAATTTGCAAATAAATTTGTAGATTCAAGGTTTTGATAATCAAAATTCAAAGAATCATTGTTTATTTCTTTATTACCATTTAAGTCTATTTCAAAAACAAATGTTGGCGCTTCTACCATTGTTCTGTTTTTAGATTTAATCTCATAATATCCGTTTAAAAACATTTGTACATTTAAACCTTCTTCTTGTAGTTCTTTAACAGCTTTACATACGGAATGTAAACTATTTGTATTTCTACAATCTATTTCGCAAATTAATCTAATATGTTTTTCTTTGTTTATATTGTAAGCACCTTTTATAGCTGACTTAAATAATTCACGACCTAAACCTCTAATTTTATTTCCTTTATTATCTTGTGCATCAATTTTTGTTAATACACCGGTAATTGATAATACATCTTCTCCTTTTGTTGGGAAATATGGGTTATCAGTAATAAATTTATTGTTTTCAAATTTTACAGTAGTTGTACCTAGTATTTCATCTTTCCCATGCTCGTCTTTTTTTGATACAAGCATAATTGGATAATTAAGTACATTATTTAAAACATTACTTATATTCGGAATATGCATAAAGTCTTTATTTCCTGTAAAATTATTGTCATAAAAATATGTTAGATTAAAAATAGTATCTCTAACATCATCCTTATTACGTATTGTTTGAAACAAATGGAAATTTGTTTCAGATGAACTTTGATTACTTTTTACTTTTTCAGTCTTTTCCTCCATTTCTTTAATATAGTGTTTGAAAATGTTCTGCTTGACTACATCCCCTTCTTGTTGATTATTGTTAGATCGGGGTCTAGCCTTCTTTTTCTTTTTCATAAAAATCTCCTGTTTTTTCTTTTATAAAGATAGTAGATAAGTAGTTTATTCCGATTTTTTCATAAAAATAAAGAATATTATACTCCTACATGACTATCTTACTCCGATTTTTGCCAAAAATCAATTTGGGAAAAATCTTGTTTTTTGAGAATTACTACCTTTTTTTCATACTATTTCCATTTTATTAATATCTTTTCTCACCTAATTACCTCTTTTTATCTCTTTTTTTCTCTTTTTTTCTATGTTTGACGTCACTGTTATGTAAACCATTCTTCCGTAAGCCGATTACAGCTTTATTTTAGGCAAAATATATAGAATTTATTTACTTTTTAAGAAAAATAAAAAAGACGTTTTTAATAAACGTCTTTTTATATAGTTTTATTTACTATTTTCTTCTTTTTCTCCAAGCTCCAATTATAATTCCTGTTGCAATAATTAATATTGGTACAAAAATTATTACTAATACTACAACTAAATTTTGGATGTTTGTAGGTGTATATGTTGAACTATTGTATTCTTTTCTTATTGTTAATAAATTATCTTTTCCAGCTAAAAACGCCATTGAATTAATTGCGAAATCCATATTACTTCCTATATAAGACATAGGGTATGATTGATTTAATTCTTTCATTGTAAAATCAGCCATAAAGTTTCCAGAAGAGATTACAACTAATTTTGATTCTGTTTCTTCACTTGCTCCTGGAGGTGTTACTTTTTTTGTAATAGCAGCAGCAATATCAGATTTTGAAGCTTGTGCTGTTGTTAATGCTTGTGTCATATCATTTTGGAAGTCTGTTACAAAAAGTGCTTCTTCTGTTGAAGATAATAATATTTCTTTTGTTGCTTTTAATGCTTGTAATTCTGTATCAGATTTAAAGTTTAATCTTCCTGCATATACTAACCACATATAACTATCTGTATAAATATCTCTAGTTATTTCATGAGTACTTGATGCTTGTGGCATAAATATATATGGATATTCTGCTAATTGTTGATTATTTGCTAATTCAAATATATAACCATTTTGAATAGAAACCCCATATTGATCTAATACTTTTTGAAGATTTATATAAGATACTTCTTGTGATACAACATCCATTGCATAATATATATCTCCACCTTTATTTATATAATCAGATATAGCAGCAACTTCCGCGTCTAAAAAGTCTGAAGATGGTGATATTATTGCTAACACATCACAATCTTCTGGTATGCTTCCTCTTGTTGCTATATTTAAATATTCATGTTCATATGCTTCGTTTGTTAATTGAGATTCAAGTGTTAATGCTATTGATGAATCATATTCTCCATGTCCTTGTGTAAAATAAATTTTTGGTTTATTTTCTTCGATTAAAGCTAACATAGAATTTGTTATTACTTGTTCTGTTGTATCTATAGTTTGATTTGTTACATAATCATATGAACTAAATTGTGTTGATGCATCAATAAGTTTTTCAGAATCTCCTGATTTTATTATTAACACATAATATCCAGAAGATAAACCATATGATTGAACCATTTCAAAATTAGATTCTTCTGTTAATATTTCGTAAGAAATTTTATCATTTACAGCTTTATATTGTTTCATTAAATCAATTAAAGTACTGTCTTCTTCAAAGCCATATGCATATACAGTTACTTCTTTGTCTATTTTTGAAACTGCGTTTTTACTAGCTTCTGTTAATGTATATAATTTATTTTCAGTAACATCGATTTGTGGTAAATCAAGTTGTCTTACAAATAAATTAAGTGATACATAGCCCATAATTAAAATAGCAATTATTAAAAATGTTTGTATTCCACTTACAAGCCATTTTTTTCTAAAATTTAATGCCAATTTTTCAGATAGTTTTATTTTTTCTTTGTCTTGCTTTTTGCTCATCTTTTCTCCCTCCTATTTCACACTTTTTCTTCTTTGTAATGTAATTATTGTAAGTAATATAAATAATACACTAAAAGATATAAATGTAATTATTTCTTCAAGGGAAATTAATCCATATGCAAAACTTTCAAATTTTGATATTAATGAAAATAATCCAAAAACATCATTTACATATGGTAAAAACCACATTGCCATAAATGCTCCAATAGTTATAACTGAAGCTACTATTTGATTTTCTGTAATACTTGAAGCAAACATTCCAAAAGAAATGTAAGCTAAACTTAATAAGAAAAATCCTAATAAAGTTGTAAGTGCTACAAACAATGATGGTTCTCCAAAGGCTTTTAAAATAAAGAAATACATAAATGTAAATGCTTCTGTAATAAGCATAATTATAGCAGCTGCTATAAATTTACCAAGAACAATTGAAGTAACACTTCTTGGAGAAGTTAATATTAATTGTTCTGTTCCAGTTTTTCTTTCTTCTGCAAACATTCTCATTGTTAAAACAGGAGTAATAAATGTTAATACTGTCGCTCCATTATAAAATAAGTTTTCAAAATTTACTGAACGATATTGGAATATTGTTATATAGAAAAATATACTAAATATTAATAAGAATAATCCTATAAATACATATCCAATTGGAGATAATAGATAAGTTTTTAATTCTTTTTTAATTACTGCAAGCATTATTTATTTCCTCCTTCTTCTTTTTTAGTCTCTTCTTTTATTTTTGTATCTTTTTTAGCTTCTTTAGCAGCTTTTTTACGAGCTCTTTCTTCTTTTCTAGCTTGTTTTTTAAATTCTCTTTTTTCTTTATTTAATCTGTCTTCTTCTCTTAGTTCTTCAAGCTCTTTTTCATATTGCATTTTTCTAATCTCTTTTTGACTATATTCTGGTCTTTTTTCAACGATTTTTATAAATGCATCTTCTAGTGAAGCTTCATTTTTCTTCATTTCTAATATTGTTATATCATTTTTAGCACATGTAGCAAATAATTTCTTTCTTATATCATCATTTGAAGAGGTTTCAATAGAATATTCTTTACTCTTGTCTTCATTTTCTTTAACAAAATTTATACTTTTTATTTCAGAAATTTCATCTTTTATTGTTTCAAACTTGTTATTAATATCATCAACAACAACATTTAATAAAGATTTTTCTGATACTTTCTCTTCTAAGTTATCTGGTGTATCAACAGCTACTATTTCACCTTTATCTATAATAATAACTTTTTCGCATATTTGACTTATTTCTGAAAGAATATGAGAACTAATAAGAACTGTATGATCTTTTCTGAAAGATTTTATAAGTTCTCTTATTTCAATAACTTGTTTTGGATCTAATCCTACAGTTGGCTCATCTAATATTAAAATGTCTGGATCCCCAACAATTGCACCAGCCATACTAACTCTTTGTTTATATCCTCTTGATAAGTTTTTTGTTAAATTATTCTTTACTTTATCAAGACCAGTGCTTGTAATTGCTTTTTCAACTGCTGTTTTACGATCTTTTTTTGGAATTAATTTTAATTCAGCCATATATTCAATAAATTCTTTTACTGTTAATTCTGAATATAGTGGTGTCCCTTCTGGCATATATCCTATTTGTTTTTTTACTTTTTTAGGATTTTGGTCTATATTGCAACCATTTACTATAATATCTCCTTCTGTTGGTTCAATAAAACCAGTAATCATATTCATAGTAGTTGATTTTCCAGCACCATTACGTCCCAAAAAGCCTACTATTTCTCCATCTTTGATCTCGAAATTTATATTTCTAACCGCATAGAAATTGCCATATTTCTTAGTTACATTTTTAACTTCTATCAAAGCCTTGTCCTCCTTTATTTTTATTCGTTTTGATTTTATATATATAACCTTAAAATAATCTTAAATTATTTTAGATTAGATAACTATGTTATTGCTTTATTTTAGCTATTAACGCCTTTATTTTTATTCCCTCTTCTGAAAACATTTTTTCATGTTCTGTCATGATATTTTCTTCAAAAATTGGTTCATTGTGTAAATCATAAGTCTGTTTTATAATTTCAAATCCAGACTCATTAAAGTATTCTAAACTTGCCTCAAATAACTCATCAGAATCAGTTTTAAAGTATATTTCACCATCTGGCACTAAAAATTCTTTATATTGAACTAATTGTCTTGGATGAGTCAATCTTTTTTTGTTGTGTTTCTTTTTGGGCCAAGGATTACAGAAATTAATATATATTCTTTCTATATTATCCCTTATGTCAAAAACTTCTGAAATTTTTTCTACATTTGCTCTTATTAAATATAAATTTTCTGGATCTTTATATTCGTATGCTTGTTCTATATTTCTTTTTGAAAGTCCAAGCATGGCTTCTATCATATCAACAGCTATATAGTTGTTTTCTTTATGGTTAGAAGCAAGTGTTGCTGAAAAAATTCCTTTACCACAACCTAATTCTACATGAAGAGGTTGTTTGTTTATAAATTTTTCTTCCCATTTTCCTCTAAATTCATCTGGTTTATCTATATAGAATTTAGATTCTTCTAATTCTTTTTGTGCCCATTTTTTTCGTCTTATTCTCATTTTATCTACCTTCTATGTCTAATTTTTCTTATATGTATCAGTATATAATTTATCTTTTTTCACAACATTTCCGTTTCCGTCTTTATAGTATCTATAAGATTCTACTACTAAAGTTGAATTTGTAGATTTAATTGTTTTTGTTCCAATTGATAAATCATAGATATCATAGTCTTCATTTGTTTTCAATCCATAAATTCTTACTCTAGCAGTTCCACCACTAACATAAGTATCTATTTTTATTGGATAATCTCTTCTGTTTTCGAATTTAAAATCTGTTGATCCCCATACAACAGTTGCATCTTTTCCTGCATCTGCATATGATGGGACAAACATATGATTTCTTCTTTCTTCAATAAGCATTCCAGCTTCGATTACTGCATTATATAATGTTGTAGATATTTGGCAAATTCCACCACCTAATCCATCTACAACTTCTCCATCTTGATATATTGCAGCATTTTTATATCCAGCCGCAATTGTCCTTTTTCCAACTACTTTATTATATGAAAATATTTCTCCTGGCATAACAACAGTTCCATCAATTTTAGAAGCTGCTAATTTTAAATTTGTTGTTCTATCTGGATTATTAACATATTTAGTTGAAAAAGAAGCAAGTAAATCTGGAAATGCATCCATTCCTAAATCTTGTACTGTAACAGTTGGGTCTGTATAAATTAATTCTGCATAATATTCTTCTGCATCTGGATTTTCATTTATAATGGCTGCTAAAGCTTCAACATCAAAATCTACACCTTCAACTTCTGGAAATACCGCATATGGTTCTTTAGTAAAATATGCATTTTGTACTTCTCTATAAACATCGTTGTGAATAGGTTCTAAATCTATTGGGTCGGGATATTTTACATATGTTGGTATATGTATATAGCTTTTTGTGTAGCTTATGTCTTGTATTGCCTCTATAATCATTTCTTTTAGTTCTTCTATCTCAATTCCAGCTCCATTGATTCCATTTGTTATTATAAGTTTATCATCTTCTATATAATATCCGTGTTGAACTAATTGATCTGGAAGATATGTTTCGATTGTTTTTAAATAATCAGTTAAAGCTCTGTCATCATAAACTAAAACTGGTTCTATTTCTATATTAGTCATTAAAACACTAATATATTCTTGCATATCATTCCAAAAATTTCCTGTTTTTGCAATGTTAAATGCATATTCAACAGAAGCTTCTATATCAAATTTAGCTCCTATTTGTTCAACTTCTACATAATAGTTATTATTTTTATATAGAAGTTCTATATGATCATTCATTTGTTTTTCAAGCTCTGCGTTTACTAATGTTATTGCTTCTTCTTTTGTTAATCCTGAAACATTAATTCCTTTTATAAATATTCCAGATTGGATTTTATCTGTATTTTGTTGATTGTTATAAAAAGCCATAGCGCTGGCTATTAATATGCCTACAACTATTGCTACTAATATTATAAATATTAGTAATATGTTATCATGTCTAAACATTCTTAAAGTTTTTTTGGCATCTCCATTATATATCTCGTATTCTGACATATTTTTTCCTCTATTTTTTCATTTGAAATCTTTTACATTATATTTTAAAAAAATCCATAAATCAATATCTTTTCTTAAATTTATATACTCAAAATCTAGTATATTTAATACAAAAAAAGATTTCTTAAAAACTAAGAAATCTTTTACTTTTTTATTTAATTTTTTCTTCTACTAATTTATGATCACTATCATCACTTTCGTCTTTTGTAACCATAAATCCTGTAGCTATAGGTCTAGTTTTGTGAGCTCCTGTACTATCTATTGGATCATTTACTATTACATTGTTTACAACTAATACACTTGACGTTCCACCATCTAGGTTAGCTGCATTATATGCTCCATAGTTTTGTAATATTTCTATTAAATCATCCATATCTGCACCTGGTTTTGTTGCTGTTCTTCCATCAACTACTAAGAACAATACTATTCCATCTTGTCTTTGTGCTATTGCTGTTCTTGGAGCTGTTCCCCATCCACCATTTCCTAAAACTTCTGAAGCTTTTCCATTTACAATTAAGAAAGGTCCAAATGTTACAGCATCTCTTATTCCCATCTCTTTTGCTTGTGTTACTGTCATTTTTCCTAATACAAGTTTATCTTCTTCTGTAAAACCAATTACACCACCAGAACCACTATATAGTTTTTTTGTTATGTATTCTCCATCACGTACTGTAATCCCTAACGGCGAACCACCTGTACTATTAAAGTTCGGATCATCAAATCCACCACCATTAATTGCTATTAATGCATCATTGTTTTTAGCCATTGTTGTTACATATTGTCCTGATTTTCCAATGTTTGCTGTAACTAATGTTTTTACTCTTGATGGTTCATATACAGCAACTAAATATCCGTCAAATTTTTTCTCAGATATTTCAATTATTTTGTAGTCATTATTTTCTGGATCTCTTTCTAATATTGCTCTTTCATATTCGTTAGCATATTCTATTTTTTCTTCTTTTTTATCTGTTGTTATTGCATTTACATCTGTTGTTTCATCTATTTCTATTATTTTATTTTTTTCTAATACATAAGCTATTGTTTCTTCATCATAGAACCATGTTGCAAAATATTGATGTGTCATTGTTGTCATAGCTGTTGTTACAAGCCACTCTCTAAATCCTGAATATGGTCCATATAATAAGAATAATACAACTATTATTCCAATTGTTCCTAATGAAAATAATGTTGTAAAAATTTTTGCCACAGCACCACTTTTCTTTTTAGTTTTTTTAAATTCTTTTTCCATTCTTGAACTTGATCTACTGTTTACTTTTTCAAATTCTTTATCTATTGTACTATTTCTCATTTTGTGATTCCTTTCTTTGTTTTTAAAAATTTAACAATATTTATTTTATACGATAATGCATTTTTTGTCTATACCATTTTATAGAAATTAATAATTTATAATTTCAAAATTTACTTATTTTTAAACTCTTCCATATATTGACTAAGATTTTTTTTAGCAATATACTTATAGTAATATTTTATATAGGAGTGATGTCTATGAACAAAAGAAATTTAGAAATGATTGCTGATTTTTATGAATTTACAATGGCAAATGGATATTTTCAAAAAAATATGAATTCAATTGCTTATTTTGATGTATTTTTTAGAAAAGTTCCTGATAATGGTGGTTTTGCTATTTTTGCTGGTCTTGAACAAATAATAGATTTTATTAAAGATTTTCATTTTTCTGAAGAGGATATTACTTATTTAAGAAATCGTAATATGTTTTCAGAAGATTTTTTAAACTACTTATCTAATTTTAAATTTACTGGTGATATTTGGGCAATTCCTGAAGGAACAGTTGTATTTCCTGGTGAACCACTTATCACTGTTAAAGCACCTATTATAGAAGCTCAGCTTTTAGAAACTTTTTTCCTTTTAACTGTTAATCATCAAAGCCTTATTGCCACAAAAACAAGAAGAATTGTTAATCAAGCAAAAGGATTTCCTGTAATGGAATTTGGTGCTAGAAGAGCTCATGGTGCTGATGCAGCAATAAATGGCGCTAGAGCTGCAATTATAGGTGGTGCTGTTGGTACTTCTTGTACAGTTTCTGCCCAAAAATTTGATGTTCCTGCTAGTGGTACAATGGCACATAGTTGGATTCAAAGTTTTGATTCTGAATATGAAGCTTTTAAAGCTTATGCTGAAATTTATCCATCTTCTTGTACATTTCTTATAGATACTTACAACACTTTAGAAAGTGGTTTACCAAATGCGATTAGAGTTTTTGATGAAGTTTTAAAACCTCAAGGTATAAGACCTGTTGCTGTTAGATTAGATAGTGGAGATTTAGCTTATCTTTCAAAAGAAGTTAGAAAAAAATTAGATGAAGCTGGTTATCCAGATTGCAAAATTTGTGCTACAAACTCTCTTGATGAAAGACTTATTGCTTCTTTATTTGATCAAAATGCAAAAATAGATTTATTTGGTGTTGGTGAAAATCTTATTACAGCCAAAAGTGATCCTGTTTTTGGTGGAGTATACAAACTTGTTGCTGTTGAAAAGGATGGAAACTTAATTCCAAAAATTAAAATTAGTGAAAATGTTGCAAAAGTTACAAATCCAAGTTTCAAAAAAGTATTTAGATTTTATTCAAAAGAAAATGGTATGGCTTTAGCTGATTTAATTACACTTCATGATGAAGAGGTTTTAGAAGGTGAATATACAATATTTGATCCTTCAAATACATGGAAAAGGAAAATATTAAAAGATTACTATGTAAAAGAACTACAAGTAAAAATATTTGAAAATGGAAATCAAATTTATTTCTCTCCTACTCTAAAAGAGATAGCTCAACATTCAAAAGAAGATTTAGAAACATTCTGGGAAGAAATTAAACGTATGGATAATCCTCATAAATATTTTGTAGATTTATCTCAAAACTTATGGAATTTAAAACAAGAATTATTACACAGATAATCTTTAAATTTTATATAACACAAAAAGAAGCATTAAAAAATGCTTCTTTTTTATTAATTTTATTTTTCCTGAGAGTTTTCTTTTGCATCTTTTCCTCTCATCATTTCATTATGTATTTCTATTAAAGTTCTTACTTGATCTGTTACTTCATTTTCAGAAGTACCTGATTTTAATAGATTCCTTATAACATCATACATTCTTCTTGTATTCTCATCTTTAAATCCTATTAATGTATGTTTTTTATTATCTTCAGCTAATTCTTTATGAAAACCATTTAATTTTTCTAAATCTGGTATTAATGATTCTTCATGTATTGTTTTTCCTTCAAACACATTAGAATTTATTGCATTTCTTATATTTTCCGCAGCTAAAGCTAATTGTTTATCATTATCTAAATCTATATTTCCAATGCCATAAGCTCTTACCATCATTTGATTGAAAATGCTACCAAATATCTCTGTCTTTTTCTCTTCTGGAACAGTTTCTAAAAATACTTTTATATTTTCTGCAAATTTTTCAACTTTAACTTGCCTGTCTCTAGTATCAATATCTCCTGTAGTATATACACCAGATAAGTGGTATTCCGGATGTTCATTATCTTCTTGATAATCAATGCAATCAGAATAATTAAAATTTAATACTCCTTTTTGTAATGCATTTTCTTCTTCAATTTTAGCTTTATTTCTTTTTTCTTCTAAGTATTTAAAATATCTATTTTTTGCTTCAGGGGTTTCAAAAGAAATAGCTGCTGTTTTAGCCGATTCTTCAACTCTTTCTTTTCTAATTTTATTTAATTCACTTGTTGTTTCTTCTAATCTTCTTAAATATTTTTCTTTATCTTTTTCTGTAACATCTGCTTTAAACATTTTTTCAAAATTGTCTTTGAATTCTTCATAAGCATCTATTACATTATTTTCTCTTACCCAAAAACCTTTTTCATTTTTCCTAGGCCCTGTTCCATATGTTGCATCAAATAATTTGAATGCTAAGGCATCAAACATTGCCTGTCTTACGCTTTCTGGAACACACTCTTGTATTCCTTTAAAATCATCTATAAGCTTTTTAAAATCTATTTTTCTACTTCTTGTATCAACTTCTCCTGTATATCTTATTCCATCAATCTCATATGGATTTGGTGCATCATTTAAAATTGTTGTATATTCATTAGAAGAAATTTTGTCTAACACAGATTTTGTAATAGCTTTACTTAAAATTGTTTCTTTAATCATTTTAAATGACATTAATGGACCAGGTTTAACTTTCTTTCCGTTATTAAGCACCTCGACATCATCCATACCATTTTTATAATTAATATCTAATCTATCTTTCCCTCTAAAAATTGTACTTTGTCCATATTTTAATTCTTCTTCATAAGACGAGCCATCTTCTTCAATTTCTACAAAAAACTTTTGATTATCTCTAAGTTCTATATATCTGTCTTTTCCTATTCCTCTAAACGTTTCTTCTCTAGTTGATACTGTATCTTGTTCTCTGTGTCTTTCTAATTTATATAATGTTCTAAATACAGGAAAAACCTCTTTAAGAGCTGTATTTATTTTTAGAGCATTCTGAGAATTAGCCAATCTATCTATATTGTGTTTTGTTAATATGTAATCCATTTGTGAATCAGATATATAAAATTTTTCTTGAATTATTGCAAGTTTTTCAAGATAAGTTATGATATCTACCTCATCTAAATCCATCCTATTTAAAATTGTTTCCAAAGCTTCTGGATTATCAGTTCTAAAAATAGGATCATCTTTTGAAATATTAGCTGGACTTCTATTAATTGTTGATGATGAAAATGTTATAATTGGAGCCATTTTATTTGCTAATTCTTCAATTTCCTCTTGTTCTGTTTCAGAAGGATTTACTAAATGGCTATTTTTTATGACCTCTTTCATTGCAAGAGTAGCTGTACTTTGCTGAAAGACACCAATTACAGTCATATTATTGGTAATTACTTGTAATGGCATTTTGCTAAGTACATTTAATATCTCTTTATTTGCTAAAGAAATATCTAAAACACCATTTTGATAAAATTCTAAATTCTTAGCCATTTCTGCAATTTTACTTACAGCAAGTCGTTGTATAAAAATTCCTATATCATCTTTTATTTCTAAATACTTCCCTTTTGCTGTTTCTGCACTTTCTTTCATTTCTGTAAGTTCATCTTCTGAATATGTACCTTCTGGTAATTTTTTTGCATTATTGTATTTAGTTTGTGCTGTATTACTCTCATGAAATACATCTAAATTATTATAAAATTCTTCAAGAGCTTTTTTGGGATTTTCTACTTTTTCTGCATTTTCTCCTACTAGCATAGATGCTATTTTGTTGTCAAATACATTCTGTGCACCTAATAAATATGCTTTTATTATAGAATCGCCTGCTACATAATGTAAAAATTTTACAATATCTACGTTTTCATGATATGCAGTTACTTTTCCTTCAGCCATACTTTTTAAATATTCTGTTAAACCTTCATCAATAAAAGTTGGAAAATTATCACCATTATCTGTGATAAAATGAAATTTTTCATGTGTTGCAGTCGTGGAATTAGGTTTTCTAAGTCTTATTTTATTCTTTCCTCTTATATAATATCCACCCCAATGAGGATTTTCTTTTTTCTCTTTTTCACCCATTGATTCAATAACAAGTTCTTTAATTCTTGGTGATAACTTTCTTTTGTCGATCCATCTTTCAAAATTTCTTTTCCCAAGCATATCAAAAATACGTTCAAAACAGTCTTTTGAAAGTTCTTCAAACTCTTCTGTTATTCCCGTATTTTCTTCCAAACTTCTTTCTATTCTTTTGTCCATAAAAACTCCTAGTTTAAAAATTTTTCTCTTTTTACTTCATATACTGGAATTGGTTCTCTTTTATGTTTAGATGAAATATTTCTTTTTCTTATATTTTCCATTGCGTTTTCATCTGTTTTACCTGTCTCTATATATTCTGCAATTTGTTTATAAGTCACACCCATTTTTTCCTCGTCTGTTTGACCACCAAGACCATCATTTGGAGCTTTATTTATGATTTTATCTGGAACACCTAAATATCTTCCAATTTCTAATACTTCATCAACTGTAAAATTAGCAATTGGATTAAAATCTGAAGCACTATCTCCCCATTTTGTTGTATAACCAACCATTCTTTCACAAAGATTTCCTGTTCCAATAACTAAAAATCCTAAGCTTTGTGCAACTCCATATAATGTTAACATTCTCATTCTTGGTTTTATATTTATTTTTGAGTCTTTATTTAGTTCTATATTTAATTTTCTTAATTCCAAATTTATATCTTTTTCTAATATATTATAACTTTCTGTTAAATCTATTTTTAAAAATTCTACTCCAAAAGTTTCTGAAACAAGTTTTGCATCTTCTAAATCTTGAGAAATAGAATTACATGGCATTGAAATTGTAATAACTCTGTCTTTTCCTAAAGCTTTTGTAGCCATTGCAATAACAACCGCAGAATCCTTTCCACCACTATTCCCTACAACAACTCCTTTTGCTCCAATTTTATTTACATATTCTCTAATCCAATTAATAGCATTTTCTGCTTCAGAAATTAATTTTGAATATTCTAACATAAATTCATTACTCCTTTTATAGCCGCATTAAACTTAAGACATGTAATTTCCCATGCCATTATAAATTTGTTAAATTAATAAATAGCTCTACCTTCTAGTCAAAAATCTATTTGATTTCCAATTAGAGGTTTTAAATAATGTAAGTATTTTTAAAATAATTTTAAATAAATTCGAATCTTTTTTCATAAAAGACCTCCTTTTATATTATTTTTATTGCTTACTAATGTTTATTAATTTAAAATTGTTCATTATTATTGTACAAATTATTTTCTTTTATATAATAGTAGACTTCATCAGGTGTTAAATATCTTATGCTTTTTCCTTGTTTTATTTTATCTCTTACAAAAGTAGAACTTATATTGCTTCTAATATTTTCTTTTACCTTTATAAAAGATGCTTGGTTTCTCTTCAAGAATTCATCTTTTTCAATAATATCATTCATAATATCTTCATCTCTTTCAATGACAAGAATTTTATATTTCGAAACTAATTCTTCTGCAGTCCACCATGTAGATAATTCTTTTAAATTATCTGTACCTATTGTAAAATATAAAGTATTATTTGGATATTCTTTTCTTAACAATTCTAAAGTTTCTAAAGTATGTAATTGTCTATCTTGTAATAGTTCAATATCAGAAACCTCGAAATCATCATTTTTATCACAAACCATTTTTAACATGTTATATCTATGTTCATTTTCTGCTAAACCTTTTTTGGCGTAATTTGAACTTACAGGAACAAAAACTACTTTTTCTATTTCTTTATATTCATTTACCATTTGTTCTGCAAGTGAAAAGTGAGAGTTTAGAGGTGGATTAAAAGAGCCTCCAAATATTGCTATAATTTTTTTATTTTCCATTTTTTATTCCTATCTTTTAGTTACTTTCAGTAACTTTATTTTTCTTGAATATATAAGATTTTATTTTATCTATAAATTTAAATACATAATCATCTTTTAATATAATTAACATCACAAAATATGTTAATGCACCAAACACCATTTGAACAATGATTGAAACTATATTTATAAAATAATCTGTATTCATTAATACATTTTTTGATAAAATAATTAAATTTGAATTTATTATATTTGTTGTTAAAAGTAATCTAATTCCAAAGCACACAGCAAACATTATCATTCCTGATAATAAATATTTCCAAGCCATACCAAATAAATTCTTTAAATTTATTTCTTTTTTCACAAATTGGAATTGTATTATAACAACGATAAGTTCTGATATTACTGTTGCAACAGATGCTCCTATTGATGCAAATTTCTTAATTAGAATATAATTAAGTATAAAATTAAATATAACACCAATACTTACAGAAATAGTATATTCTTTTTGATGTTTTGTTGGTAAAAGATATTGAGTACCAAGCACATTTGCCATTCCCATTAAAATTAATATTGGACTTATTATATTTATTAAAATTACTACTTTATCATATCCGCTTCCAAAAAAAACTGGTACAAAAGCTTGTGAAATACTTATTATTCCGAACATAATAGGAAATGCCAAGAAAAATACAAATTTAAAAGACATTTTCATATAAGATTTTATTTTTTCTTTGTCTCCACTCGCAAAAGTACTTGCCATTCTTGGAACCATTACTACCCCCAAAGATGTTACTATTGTAAGCAATAATCTTATTACTTTTTGTCCTTGTTCATAATAACCGGTTTCTGTTTTATCTGAAACTAATGCACCTATCATTGTTGTGTCTAATATTTTATATATTTGATTAGCTATTTGAGGTATAAATAATAATGTTATTTGTGGTAAATGTTTAAATACATTAATGTTTTTTACTTTTACACCTTTTATATATTTTGGAACATATAACCATAATGAAAGATTACCAATTAAATCTGCTAATGAATATATTAATGTAAATTTTGCTAAATCTTCTTTAGTTTTTACTAAAATAAATACTAAAGACACGCTACAAATTCTAACTAAAACGTTTCTTGTTACTGTTCTTTTAAATTCTTCCATACCTTGGAAAAACCAGCTTATATCAAATGCAGCGGCAATTAATTCTAACAATAATATCTGATAATAAATTTGATATTCTGCCCCTCTTATAAATAAGAAATAATAAAAAGCAATTGCCATAGAAATAGTAATAAATCTAAAAATAACAATTTCTATAAAAACTTTTTTTCTTGCTTCTACATTTTCTTGAGCATACGCAATTTCTCTTTGTCCATACATAGCGACACCAAGAGAACCAAATAGAATAAAATAAGTCACTATAGAATATGTATAACCATAAATTCCAATTCCTTCTGCTCCTAATACCCTTGATAGATATGGTGTTGTTATCAATGGTAATATTAAAATTAACACTTGATAAACCATATTATATATATAATTCTTTGTAATGCTTTTCTTTGCCATTATTTTTTATGTTGTCTCCTTATTCTTTATTTTTGTTCTTTTAACCATTTATTTAATTTATTTCTGTTTTTAAAAACAAGTATTTTGTTTTTGTCTATTCCTTCTAAATTATCTACTATAACTCTTCTTTTATTTTTATTATATCTATATACATAAGAAAAAAATTCGAAATCCATTTTTTCTTTACAACCTGGTATTTCAGGCTTTTCTTTTCCTTTATTTTTCAGATATCTTCCAAGTACTCCTTTTAATTGAGCTAACGTAGAAAAATCTAACCAAATTATTAAATCAGCTCTTTCAAATCTGTCTCTCAGAGTCGATTTATATGTACCATCAATTATCCATTCATCACGAGATACGATTTCTAGAATAATTTTATCTCTTTCTTCTTTATCTCGAATTTCCCAATTTTCAAGATGATGAATTCCATCAATATGTGTCGCGGGAATTTTATAAATTTCTGATAAATTATTTGCCAATGTTGTTTTCCCTGTTCCTGGTGCTCCAACAATTGCTATTTTTTTATACATTTTTTACCCCTTTTACAAATATACATATTTAGATTTTTTCACAATAATATTATCATTAAATATTCTATTTTACAATAGAAACAATATTAAAAAAACTAGTATTTAAACAAGTAAATACTAGTTTTTCTTATTACTTTTCAAATTTATAATAATAATTTTTTACATTACTTAAAATCTTTTCTAGTTGAACAATTTCATTCTTATCATTTACAACTAACATGTTTGGATACGTCATCATTATTTTCTCATCTGAAAACAATCTACTTGCTATTTTACTGCTTTCTTTTTCTTTATCGATTCCAATAATATTTATATTTTTTTCTTTAGCTACTCTATTTAAAAAATTATCCAAAGCATACACGCTTAAAACTGCATCAAAACACATAAATATTACAATAAATAAAGTAGCTATTTTTAATTTTTCTAATGATATTTTAGAAATTATTTTTTCTATATAATTGTCTACTCTTGGATTTAAGTATTTTATTAAAGGAACTGTTAATATTCCCCAACAAATTGCATAAAACAAACAAGTTCTACCATCAATATTAAAAAAAGCATTAGAATAATCCCACCATTTAATATGCATTATTAATTCACCAATATAACTTGTGAAATACTCTACAATACAACCAACAATCATACCAAAAACAAATAATTTTAAAATATTATCTTTATGTTTGTTTAATGAAAATATTAAAGCAATAGCTCCAATTCCATAAACTATACAAAACGGACCATACAAAAAACTTTGTCTACTTTCTATTGTTCTTTTTGTTATAGCAGCAAATATAGTTTCTAATAAAAAGCCACATATGCTATAAAATATAAAATAAATTAAAATTTTCCAAATAACATTTTTCTTCATACAATTAATATGTCTTGTTCTATAAAAATTATTCAAAAAATTTATTTTAAAAAACAAAACCACCTAAAACGGTGGTTTTATAATTAATATTTATTTTAAGCTGCTGGTTCTTGTACTACAGGATCAGAAGGTGGTGTTTCTGGTTGACCACATCCTGTACATACACCGCTTGAATATGAATGTCCAGTTGCTGGAATTGTATCATTAGAAATCACAGCAGAACATGATGTACATGTAACTTTTGTACTTCCTGGTACAGCACATGTAGGATTTGTAATAACTGGTGCTCCTGGAGTATGGTTTCCAGTTGCAGAAATTGGTGTGTTTGAAACTGTTACGTTACAATCTTTACATTTTACTACTGTACTTCCAGCTGCACCACAAGTTGCTGGTGTTGTTATAGTTTCTGTGTTTGTATGTGTACATGTTGGTTTAGGTTGATCAGGAACAACTGGTGCATCTGGCTTTGTAGTGTTTCCTGATGTTTCTTGTTTTTCTCCACATGCAGTACATTTTCCACCAGTTCCAAATGTATGATCTTTTTTGGCTATTGGTTTTTCTTGTGTAGAAGTACAATTTTCACATACATAAACTGCTGAACCTTCTTGGCTACAAGTAGAATCAATTATTATATAATCTAATACTGTATAACTGTGTTTATGAGAATCTGTTGGTTTTTCTGTATCACATAATGTACAAACACCATTAGAATTATAGTCGTGATTTGATTTTGCAATCTCTTCTTCATATGTACTTCCACATAAAGTACATGTATATTTTCTAATACCTGTTTCTTTACAAGTTGATGCTTTTGTTATTTCTGTAGCATAATTGTGTTCACATGCATCTTGAACTTCTTCTTCTGGAGAAGCTGCAATTGTTTGTTTTATTTTTCCTGTATAATATTTTGCTTTTTCTTTTTCATCTAATCCTAAATATTCAATTAGATCTTCCATTAAAGTTTTTGAACGAGAATAACTTGCTTTAAAGAAAGATAATTTGTTAAGCATTGCGCCAGAACCTGGTAATTGTTCCATTCTGATATCTTCTACATTAAAGTTTATTGCATAAGGAATATACCCAATTATATCTGTTATAGACATATTTGTTTCTAAGTTAGCAAAAACAGCTTCTGCTATTCCTTTTAATGTTGCAATATCTTTTACTTGAATTAGTTTAGTTGCTACTGCTTTTATAAATTCTCTTTGTGTTCTCATTCTACCATAGTCATTATCTCCCCATGAAGATGGATATGAAGAACCATTATTATTATGTCTAAATCTTAATAATTGTTCGGCTTCATCTCCATTTATCATTTGAACGCCAGCTTCTAAATGGATATGCAAATCTTGTGTTGGATCATCATAATCCATATCTATTGGAACATCAAATTCAACTTCTCCAATTGCATTTACCATAGCTGGTAAAATTGTATTTCTTACAACAATGTAGTTATCTATATTTATACCAGTTCTTTCCTCAACTGCAGCAATTGTTTTTGAGATATCTTTTTGATATAAAGCATTAATCTTGTCCCATCCACTTGCATTTGCTTCATTTGTACCAACAAATGTATCTCTTGGAATTGATAACATAAATGCTTTTTGCGTTTTTGGATTATATCCACCAAGTATAATTGTATCTGTTAGTTTGCTTGTTATATCTTCACTAATACCAAGTACTAGCACAAATATTGGTTCATCTTTTCCAACTATATTTACAGCAACATCTGAAGCCATATTTAAAACAGCTTGTTTAACATCACCTTCTGCTTTATATACATATCTTCCAAATGCAATACCTAATATTACTAAAAGTACTGCAACAATTATTGCTATTGTAATTCCTATTTTCTTTTTTGACAATTTTGTTTTTTTGTTTTTCTTATCTTTCTTGTCTTTTTTCTCTATTCTTGTTGATTTCTTTTTTTCTGCATTTCTTCTTGCGGTTCTTTTACCAACTGTTTGATTTTCATCTATAACATCACTTCCGTCTAAGTTTATTGTTATATATTCTTCTTCGTTTTTATTTTCTTCCAAAATTATTACCCCTAATCTTTCAATTTATCTTTAGAATATTATTAATTATCTTTGCTTTAATTTCAAATATTCTTTTATTAATTTGACAGCACCATCTACTCCTATTTTTGAAGTATCAATCATTAAATCATAGTACTTTCTATTTCCCCAATCTTCTTTGGTAAAATAGTTATAATAGTTTTCTCGTTCTTTGTCAACCCTTTCAATTGTTTTTATAACATCTAATTCACTTTCAAAATTCCCATATTTCATTTTTCTTTGTACTTTAAAATCAAGTTCAGATGAATAAACAAAAACATTGAAAACCTCTGGTTTGTTTCTTAATATAACATTTGAACATCTTCCAATAATTATGCAATCTTCTTTTTGAGCTAATTCTTCAATTATTTTAGCTTGCTCTAAAAATAATTTTTCATTTGAAGGGATTTCAGATAAAGTATCTAAACTATCTGTTGCATATAATGACATAGCAAATGTATACCAAAAACTTTGTTCTTGCTTTTCATCCATTTCCTCAATTAAGTTCAAATCCATTCCTGATTCTTCAGCTACTTTTTGTAAGATTTCTTTATCATATAATTTAACATTTAATTCTTCAGCCAAACGTTCTCCTATGTATTTTCCACCACTACCATATTCTCTACCAATAGTTATTACCATACAAATCTCCTTTCGCTTAGAATTAATCTAAAATTTTATCTAATTCATTTTTTATTTCTTCTTTTTCTAGTTTTTGACCAATAAATACTAATTTTATTATTCTATCTCCAACTTTGTCATCCCAACCTTTTAAAATTTCTGGATTTTCTTTTGCCATCATTTCTAACTCGTCTTTAGGAGCTGTTGCTAACCAATATCCGCCTTCTCCTAATTGCATTTGATTTCCAGCTTGTTCAAAAATATATGACATTTCATTATCATCTGAAAACCAAACTATACCTTTAGCTCTAATAATATTTCTTCTCCATTTGAAATTTACATATTCTTCAAATTTGTTTCTATTAAATGGTTTTCTTCTAGTATATACAAAAGTTCCTATTCCATATTCTTCAGCTTCACCTTCTTCGTGGTTATGATGGTGATGATGATGGTGGTGATGTTCGTGATTATGATCATGTCCTTCTTTTTCACATTCTTCACAATGTTCATGCTCATGTTCGTGATTATGTTCTTCTTCCTCTTCATTGTCTTCTCTTGCTAATTCTTTATACCATCCTGCTGAAGTTATTGTTTTTTCATAATCAAAATTGTGAGTATCTATAATTTCTTTTACATCTACTTTAGCATAATTTGTTTCAATTATTTTAGCAACTGGTTGTAAAGTTTTTACAACAGTTTTTACTTTATTTAATTCTTCTTTAGAAACATCATCTACTTTATTTATAACAATTGTACTGCAGAACTCAATTTGTTGTATTAAAAGGTTTTCTATATCCTCTTCATCAATGTCTTCTTTTACTAGATTTTCTCCAGAACCAAATTCGTATACTAATCTTGCTGCATCTACAACTGTAACAACATTGTCCAATCTACATGTTATAGGTAAATTATGAGCTTTTGTTTGTTCTTCTAAAACAGTTATTGTTTGCGCAATTGGAAGTGGTTCACATATACCACTTGCTTCAATTAAAATATAATCAAACTTTCCTGTTTTTACTAGTTCTCCTATTTGTTTCATTAAATCTACTTTTAAAGTACAGCATATACATCCATTACTTAGAGGTACTAAATTACTATCTTCTTCTTTTACAACACCTCCTTTTTGTATTAATTCTGCATCTATATTTACTTCACCTATATCGTTAACTATTACAGCAACTTTATAGCCTTCTTGATTATTTAACACATGATTTATTAAAGTTGTTTTACCAGCGCCTAAATATCCTGTTAATACTGTAATTGGTATTATTTTACTCATTTTTCCTCCTTTAATTCTATTTTTATCTATTTTTTCATATAGTATTATATACTTAAGATTAAATTCTTTCAATATTTTTAAAGTAATTTAATAATTTATTAAGCTTAATTTTCCTTTACATTTACCACATCTATATTTCTTAATAAAATTCTTTCCCATTCTTTGTCTATAATACATTAATCCGCACTTTTCACAAATAATAGCATATTTATAATTTAAGGTTTCCTCTTTAAATTCTAAATTACTTTTTTCGTAGTCTTGTTTTTTATTTCCCAATCTTGATATTTTGTAACCCAATTTATCATTTATTAATTTGCTATACTTTTTAAATTCTTTCCCATGATTGTTGCAATCAGGCAGACAATGAATTATTTCATGTATTATTGTATTTTTGATAATATCATCATTTAAATCCATAAGCCATTTACTAATTTCAATATGGTGTCTATTATATTTTCGATAATGAATAACTCTTTTTTCTCTATAAGCAGTAGATTTATCTGGTTCTTCTTGTTTACAACATCCATATCGTTTTGTTTTTCTTTTTGCAAAAGATATATCTAT
>JAZQTI010000008.1:0-6241 GCA_045630665.1 Candidatus Scatovivens sp. | reverse complement strand
AGATGATTATTTAACAGAGATTCAATTTCCTATTAAAAAAAGATAAATACAAATTACAATTTGCTTATCAAAAAAGACTAGAATTTTATTCTAGTCTTTTTCACACAGAAACTCATGACGAGTTTCTAGTGTGTTAGAAACTGAAAAAGTTTATTGCATCTTCTATAGAAGGTGCTTTATTTATTTTATTATTAATTTTTGAGTATCTATAGAACGTGAAATATTACTCTAACAAGTTTTCCCCCAATTTGGCGTTTGGGGTGGTGATTTGCACAACCAAAATAGACTTTTTAAAAATTTGGTTGTGTAAATGGGGGAAAAGTCTAAAAAAGTTTAATAAATTTTGAGAAAGAATAAAAAATGCTAAAACAAAAAAGGCTATATATCAGCCTTTTTCAAACTTTATAAAAAAATAAAAATCCAGTATTTCTACTGGATTTGGTAGCGACGGTGAGATTCGAACTTACGACCTGCCGGGTATGAACCGGATGCTCTAGCCAACTGAGCTACGTCGCCATTAATTGACAGAGATTATTATAATAGTATTATTCCAATTTGTCAAGCAAAAATACAAAAAAACTTAATAAATAAATTTTATAAATATATTGAAAAGATTTTTTTTCATATGTTAGAATTTATATTAGGAGGATTTGCTATGAATACTAATGATGATTTTGAAAATAAAAGACTAATAGAAGAAATAGAGAATTTAGAAAATGATTCTACTGAAGGTGCAATAAAAGGAAGTCATATAAAGCAAAATAAAAAAATTGATCTAGAAAATATAGTATTTATTTTTGTAATTATAGTAGTTGTTATTGCTGGAATATATGTGTATTTTAAAAATCCAAAAGCTACTGAAGAAATGTTAGAAGAATATAGTAAAGAAGCAATAGGGAATGATGTATCTGTAGAAGATATATCTTTAATACCTACAGATAGTTTTAGTTTTTTTGATTTTTCTGAAGAATATGAAGAAAATCTTTCTTATGAAGAATATGAAAATCTTATTAAACAAAAGGAAGATGATTTTCATAGGCAAAAAGAAAATTTAGTTGTTACAGAAAAAATATTAGATGTAAATAAAAATTTAATTGCTTGCATTGAAAATAAAAATGATGTTTCTTTAATCGATATGGAAATATATGCGGTATTTTTTGATGGTGAGAATAATATTATAGAAGTAACATCAGACTATTTAGATGCAATAGATGCTAATTCAAAATATTATTTTAAAGTTGCTTATACTCCAGAAAATTATGAAAAATGTGAGATTTTCATAACAAAAAGATATTTTGATGATGAAGAATATATTAAATTATATAATGATAAAATAACTTTTACAGATAGTATTGATAAAGATAGGCAAATAGAAATAAAAGCTACTAACAATGCAAATGAAATGTTAGATTATATAAATTTTTCAGTAGTATATTATGATGAAAATGATAAAATTTTATATGTAGATACTACAAGTATTTTAGAATTAAAAAAGAATAAATCAGATGTTACGACTGTTTATGGTGGTTGGGATATAGAAAAAGAAGAATATATTAATTATGACCATTATGAAGTTATATTAAATTATGCTTATACATATACAGATTAATAAAATAAAAGCTGTTAACTTTTAGTTAACAGCTTTTTATTATTTATTTTTTTATAACGAAAACTGGAACTTCCATTTCATCTTTAGTTAAACCACAATGTGTAGATTTTTTTACTGGTTTTCCTTCAGCTAAAAATGTTTCAAGTCTTATCATACTACCTGCAGTAGATAATGCCATATAGTTTCCTATAAAATCATCGATTTTTGGATGTTTTTCACCATATCCTAAGAAATGATATTTATCTAAAAATTCTTCTCTTGTCATTAACCAGAATTCATTTTCAAATACAGAATTAAATCTTTCTACAAAAGCTTCTCTCATATTTTCTTTTACCCAGAAAGTTAAAACTCTTGATTCTAAGTATGCTGGCATAATTAAACATTCTTGGATTTCTGGATAATCAAGTAGGGTATAAGCTTTTTCTATGTCTTTGTGTCCATGATCTGCAGAAATTATTAATAATGTGTCTTCATCAAAATTATTGCACATTTCTTGAATTTTATTTTCTGCATCTAATATAAAGTTTTTGGCTTCTTCAGAGGTTGTTCCATATTTGTGTAATGTAGAATCTGGGTTATCACAATAGGCCAAAATAAATTTTCTATTTGGAGCTTGGCATAAATCATTGATATTCATTATAAGTTCATCTAAAGTGTCAGCATCAATGCTACGAAGAGCTCTTCTTTCAGCATATTCTGGTTCTATTTCATAAGCTTTAACATCTGGTGATGCTTTTTCTATTTTTTCAAATACAGATTCATATTTCATTGTTGTTTTGAAAACATCCATTAAAGGTTTTTTTAGAGGTTCTCTCATATAAGATTCATTATGAGAAAACATATCTAATGCTCTACCATATTCTTTGAAATATTGAGACCAAGCAATCCAGCCTGTTTCATAAGGTGGCATTCCAGAATAATATGTTGTAAGAGCAGCTGTTGTTGTTGATGGATATACAGATGTTACTAAATCTATTTGATGTTGTTTTAAATATCCATTAGGAGAGATAGGATTTAAAATATGTTCTCCTAATCCATCTAAAATTAAAAATATAACATTTTTATATTTTTTTTCATTTAGTATAGCATCTAATTTTTCTGATGATTTGTGCTTTGTTTCGACATTATAATATTTTAAAATTGAACTAATTGTACCTAATATACAATGTTCATAATTTGGCATTACTATATCTTTATATTCCATAAATTGTTCCTTTCAATTTTTATATTCTAACACTAATATATTATACTGAATTTTTAGAAATTTCAATATTTTAATATAATTTTAAATTAAAAGCCAAAAGGACCTGCAGTTTGCAGGTCCTCTTGGGTCAACACTTTCTCATCTGATAGCCGTGAACGAAGCCTTCTGTTGCCTTCACAATACGCGTACACAGGAAATTCTGGTTAGCCTTCAGATAGGCATAGAAGTCATCGAATGTGGCAACGATGTTGTCCATAAACGCTTCCTTTCGCCAGTTTGTCTTTTCGTTGGGGATGCCGAGCATCAAACCAATGATCTGACGAGGGTACTGGCGCTGCACGTAAACGTTAGGATCGGAGACGGCATAGACCTTACCATCAGTACCTTCCTGGTAGCTGAAATACTTGGAGCCGCGAAGATCTTTAAGATTCGCTTCTTTCAGACAAACCATGTCCTTGTACTTCTGGTCGAACTTGATGCCCCATGCTACGTGGGTATGTGCATGAACGATAGATCTCTTATGAGTGGAGAAACCACTGGGATCAGAGCCGTGCTCGAAGAAGATAACGGGTTCGTCACCGTAAATCGCTTTAAGCAGGAACTCGATATCGCGCATGACTTGCAGGTATTCCGGATAATGATCATCAGGAATCTGCGCTGCAGAAAGGATGTGGGCCTTCGGGTTAATCATCACCATGCCTTTTTTCAGGCAGCCGTACTCGATCTTCACGAAGAAGTTCTCAGATTCGTACATGATGATGTCGTGAATTGCGGGGGTAAGCTGGTTGAAAAGGAACAGAGATTCAAGTTCATTACCATCCTTATCTCGGTGATTCGCCAGTTCACACAGGAAACAGCGCTCTTCAGCAGTGTTGTGCTTCTCTTTGGAACAGTATTCACCACATTCAATACCATGTTCATGGCAGAAGGAGATGAAATGTTCAGGACCAAAGATGAAGGTAGGCAACATGAGGTAAGGGTAGCTATTGAATACCATTTCGGCATTATCCTTCAGGATAGCAGGGGTTTTGTTCAGCCGCCAAATCTCCTCGATACGAGAAGTATCAGTAATGACTTCAATTGCTTCATAATTGATGTCCTTCAGGGTATCAGCGTTCGGAGCGATCAAAACAAGTTTCTTCAGAGTAATCATAGGGTAACCTCCTTATTAATGTTGTTGTTCTGAATAATGGTTTTGACACTGAGTATTGAGTATTTTCAAAAAGCTCAGTTAATTAATTATACCATTTATTTTGCATAAAGTCAAAAAAAGAAACTGTTTTTTTAAACAGCTTCTTTTAACTAGTTTTATTGCATCATAATATAGAATAATAAAATTATTCTTCGTCATTTTTTCCTAATTTTTTCTTTGCTAAAGGGATGATGAAGTTTTTTCTTTTTTTGGCTTGATCTTTTGGACGTAATGTGTTCATACAATCATTAACTTCTGAGATGTTTAAAACAGAATCATCTCCGATAACAACTTCTAAATTATCTATATTTTCTTTATTATCAACTTTTTTTTCTTCTTTTTTACTCATTTTTATCACCTCAAAAATAAACTACATTAATATTATAGCATAGCAAAAATATTATGTCAACGGAAAAAGGTGTAAAAAATTTCAAATATAAAAAAAATAAAAACTCTATAAATGGCTATAAAACAAATAAAAAAGGGAATTATTGGTTGACAATAATTAAAATTCATGTAATAATATAAGAATACTGAAAAAGGAGGAATATATGGAATTTAGCAAAGAACAATCAATAATTGAAGCAATGCTTTTTGCTGCAGGACGTGAAGTTAGTGTTAAAGAGATAATGAACGTTCTTGAAATTGGAGCAGAAGATATTGATAAAATTGTTTTAAGCATAAAAGCTGAATACGAAGCTCGTAATAGTGGAATAGAAATCATAAAAGTTGATAATAGTTACCAATTATGTACAAGAAAAGACTACTATGAATATATTTATCCATTATTTGATAACAGGGCAAAACCTAATATTTCAAATGCTGCGCTAGAAACCCTTTCTATTATTGCTTATAATCCAAATGTGACTAGAGCAGAAATAGAAGCTATTCGTGGTGTAAATGCGGATGGAACAGTATATAAACTATTAGAATTTGATTTAATTGAAGAATCAGGTAAACTTGATGCTCCAGGTAGACCAACAATGTACAAAGTAACGAATAAATTTATGAAAATGTTTGGAATTTCAAGTTTAGAAGAACTACCAGAATTACCAAGATATAAACTTGATGAAAATGAGCAAATTGTAATAGACGAAGTAATGGAGGCTCCAATGCCCGCAAGGGAAGACGAAGATATTGAAAATAAAAACGAAAATGAAAATATTTAAAGAAAGTATAATAAATATTTATTTGCAATAAATTCGTTTTGTATAATATCTATTTGTTATACGAAAATTGGAGGTATAAATTATGGGAAAAGAAGAATTTGTAAAAGAAATAACAAATATAGAAGATGATTTTGCACAATGGTATACAGATGTTGTGCTAAAGGCAGAACTTGCCGATTATACAGATACAAAAGGATGTATAGCTATAAGACCTTATGGTTATGCTATCTGGGAAAATATTCAAAATTATGCAGACAAATTATTTAAAGAGGTTGGAATTACAAACTTATATATGCCTGTTTTAATTCCAGAAAGCATGCTTGAAAGAGAAAAAGATCATGTTGAAGGATTCGCTCCTGAAGTTGCTTGGGTAACAATGGGAGGAGGAGAAGAATTAGAAGAAAGACTTTGTATAAGACCTACTTCTGAAACAATGATGTCAACAATGTATTCTAAATGGATTAAATCTTGGAGAGATTTACCAGTACTTGGAAATCAATGGTGTAATGTATTAAGATGGGAAAAAGAAACAAGACCATTTTTACGTTCAAGAGAATTTTTATGGCAAGAAGGTCATACAATTCACGAAACAGCTAAAGAAGCTGAAGAAAGAACATTAATGATGCTAGATATTTATGCAGATGTTATAGAAAATCTTTTAGCAATTCCTGTATTAAAAGGACAAAAAACTAAAAAAGAACAATTTGCTGGAGCAGATAGCACATATACAGTAGAAACAATGATGCATGATGGAAGAGCTCTTCAAGCTGGAACATCTCATTATTTCGGGCAAAATTTCACAAAACCATTTGAAATAAAATTCCAAAATAGAGAAGGAAAAGAAGAATATGGATACCAAACATCTTGGGGAATTAGTACAAGATTAATAGGAGCTGTTATTATGGCTCATGGAGATAACAGAGGATTAAAATTACCACCAAAAGTTGCTCCAATTCAAGCTGTAATTGTTCCAATCGCACAACATAAAGAAGGTGTTTTAGAAAAAGTAACAGAAATTTATTCTAATTTAAATAAAAAATTCAGAATGAAATTAGACGATAGAGACA
>JAZQTI010000007.1:0-24245 GCA_045630665.1 Candidatus Scatovivens sp. | reverse complement strand
ACAGTAAAAAAAATAAAGTATGATAATCTCATACTTTATTTTTTATTTATTTTACATTTTTATTTTTAATATAACTTTCTGTAAATTCTTCTGCTAATATATCCATCATTATACTATCATAATATTTTCCATTTACATATTTTGATTTTCTCCATCTTCCAGCTTCTTTAAATCCACATTTTTTGTAACATTTTATAGCTCTTTCATTACATTCTAAAACTGTTAACTTTATTGAATTTAAATTCACATAGTTAAATGCAAAATCTAACAAAAGTCTTATAGCTTCTGTTCCATATCCATTACTTCTGTAATTTTCATCACCAATAAAAATCCCAAAAACTGCAGTTCTGCTATTATAATTAACATTTTCTAAACTTAAAGTTCCAACCATCTTGTCTGTTTTTAAATCTATAATAGCAAAAGAAATATTGTCTGTTTCTAGATTTTTATTTTCTAAATATTTCTTTTCTGCATCTAAAGTCATAATTGCAGCACTTCTACCAGTATAATCAGTTACTTCAAAATCATTCATCCATTTAGTAAAAATTTCTGCATCATCACTATTTCTTGGTGATAAATATATTCTTTCTCCTATGAGCTTTTTAAAATACTTCATATATATCTACCTCTTTTCTACAATTTCTAATATATGTGAACTGTATCCCATTAAATCTTTCCTCATACAATTTTTTAAATGATAATCAACAAATAATGCAAATTCTTCTTCATCTAAATTATTTACATATTCTTGCATTTGTGGAGCTATTCCATCAGCTGCTATTGTTTCTAATTTTTGAATATTAAAATTAGAAATTAATCTATCGAAATCTTCTACTCTGTAACTTGCAAAGATTTCTTCTTCTCTTTTTTCTGGTTTCCAGTTTTCATCACACATTTCTGGTAATCTTTTTAAATTTCCTTTTCTTACTCCATATGATAGTACAACAGCATCATCAGTAATATATGCTATAATAATTTTTCCATTTTTCTTTGTAACTCTTATTGCTTCATCAATTGCTTTTTTAGCATCTTTTTCTGTATATAAATGATATAATGGTCCAAGTATTAAAGTTATATCAAATATATTATCATCATACATACTCAAATCCAAGCAATTTCCTTGTATTGCTGTTACATCTGTTTCTTTTGTTATTTTTGATTTTAAAATATCTAAATTTTTCTTTACAAGTTCTACAGCATCAACTTTAAATCCTTTACTTGCATAATGAATTGTGTATCTGCCTGTTCCAGCCCCAACTTCAAGTATTCTATCGCCTTTTTTCAAATACTTATCTACAAATTTAGTTGTTGTTATAAATTCTATTGTATGAGTTTTATCTCTAACTAATCTCTCATCTTCATCATAATCATTATAAAAATCTTCTAAAATTTTTTCTACTCTATTCATAGTTCCTCCTTTTGAAGTATATGAATACTTCTATTTATATATTTTGTGAATCATATTTTAGAAGATATTCGGGTCGAATTTGAAACCAGAGATTTCTAAATAATTTTATCCCTTCCATATTATTTCCTCCTTTTTATTTTAAGTTGGATTTCTAAGGCTTTTATAAAACAAAAAAGCCTCACAAAGAAATCCTTTAAGACTCCTTTGCAAGACTTATAAATAGTCTTTCAAGTGTAGGCGTTCTGCACCCTTTACCGCTCGAGCATGCTCTTAGGTAAACTCTTAATTTACAGTACATATTTTATCATAATAATTATAAATTGTCAATTTATAATTATGTAAAGTATTCTTTTTATATATACACATTTTCCTTACAACTAATCTTTACACGTTTTTGTTTATTAATTTATATTTAAATATTTTTTTAATATTGTTTGATCTCTTTTTACAATAAATTTTGTATGATAAACAGATGTAGAATCTTTTTCACAAGGTGAAGGTAATAATTTATCAAAACAATTTGTTATCAAATCTAATGCATCTTCTGGTTTTTCCCATAACAATCTTGCTCCTTCTAAAGCTTCTTCTTTAGTAACATGTAGCTCATTAGTATTCTCAACAACTTTTGATATATATACATAAGACATTTGTTTAAATGAATCTTGAGTTTTTAATTCTTCAATAGTTCCCAAAAAGTCAATAATTTCAATTTTACATCCAGTTTCTTCAAAAACTTCTCTTTTGAAAGCATCTGAAGTTTCTTCGTCTTCATCTATTCCTCCACCTGGAAGTTTATATTCATTTTTTAAAGCTTTATTAAAAACCGCTATTTTTCCATCTTTATTTATAACAATTCCTCTTGCTCCATATCTTTGTCTATAATTTTCAACTTTTTCTGAAGTTTCTCCTATATCTTCATCTTTTATTTGACCTATTAAATTTATTTTCTCAAAATATTTATCCGAAAATTTTGTAAGTTCTTTTACTTTTCCATCTATTTGTGAAATTAATTTATTGGAAACTTCATATACCATATCATATTGCTCTTTTGTTATATCATTTGTATTTAAAGCATTTTCTAATTCATCTTCATCTAGAACTTCTATTTTATTATTTGGATTTATAGTAACATCTAAATATAAATCTTCAAAAAAAGGATTATTTCCTTCTATTCCAACTTTATTTATAATATCAAAATACCAATTTAATATTTTATTTTCTTTATCATAACATACAGTCATTGCAACGTTTGAATTTTCTGGAATAAATTGAAGCCATTTACAACCACTATTTCCTCTTTCAACATAATCTTGTCCCTCTTCTTTTTGAGGTTGATTTGCTTTTAATATATGTATTTGTGCCAAATGACCTTTATAATCAATTTCATCAATGTACATATATTTATATTTCTTTTCTTCAACATATAACATTGGGAAATCAGCATGTTTTATTACCATATTTTCACCTCTTTATATCAATCTTATAAAATTTATATCATATTTAAATACCTATATCAATAAATAATTTTATTTATATAATGGGAAAACCCCTAAAATAGCATTCACTATTTCAGGGGTTTTTGCAAAATTAATAAGATAAATATTATCGGATTTTCCTATCAGATTCAAACTCTTCCATAGGTTCAAAATCGAAGAAATCCGCCAAGATAGTTCCTGGAAAATTCACCAAAGCTTGATTGTACTCTCGTACTGCGACATTGTAATTTTCTTTCGCAGATGTAATTTTTTTATCAGCACTCTCAATAGAATTCATCAGTTTGCGATAGTATTCATTTTCAAAAGTATCCGTATTTCTTTCAACCAATGCCATGAAATGCTCAATGTTTTTCATCAGCTTAGCATTGGTATTATCTAATTCTTCGGGAGTTGTTACTTCTCCAAAAGATTGATTGCAAGCCAAAATATCTTCATAAATAATTTCCAGCTGTGGAATAATACTGGCATCTGCGGATTTAATCACATCAGGAATATTTTCGATGCGACCATTTTGCATAGCATTCTGAACATTGGTAAATTCGCGGTTGATGTTGGTATCCATTTCGATCAGGTTGGTATACGTGCTCTTAAATACTACGCCCAAGGCAAACACAGAAAACAGAATAACGATAATCATGCCAAAGGCGAGGCAACTTGCAAAACTAAAACCTTTCGGTCTGTCGTCTTCAATATAGCCATAGTCAGTGTACTGAATGTAGAGATCAGGGTTTTTCATTAAGTATCCTCCAATGTTGTGCAAATTTTCTTCAAAACTTCTCTCTAATCTTTTTAATTTTTCCCTCCATATCTAAAAAAGTAGTTATTGCATATAAGTCTTCCCATATCTTTAGAATTTGGCATCTCCTTTCACTTGAACATTGAGACTTTAATGCAAAAAAGATATTGCCAAATACTATTATACCATATTTTACAATATCTTTCAATTTATTATATTTTACTCTTACAATTTTATGATTCAATTTCATCTACTATAGTTTCTAATAATTCATTAAAATTATTAAATGTTTTATTAGATAATTTATTTATTTCATCCCTATTTCCATCAGAAAATTTATCATACATAACTATAAAATCAATATTAGCATTAATTGCTGCTTCTATACCAATCAAAGAATCTTCTACAATTAAACATTCTTCTGGTTTTACATTTAATGTTTCTAAAATTTTATAATGTATTTCAGGATTTGGTTTTAAATTTTTAACAGCTCCTTTTGAATAAATTAAATCAAAAATACTATCTAATGGAGCTTTTGAAATTATGTTTTGATTATATTTTTTATATGTTTCTATTGTATGATCATTTGTCGTTGTCGCTAAAACTAAAATATAATTTTTTTCTTTTAAATATTTTAAAACTTTTTCTGCATCTTTTTTGTAATCAATAATTGTTTGTAGATATTTTGCAGCAATTTCATATCTAATTCTTTTTATTTCAGATTTTGGTAAATTAGCTTTATATTTTTCTCCTAAAAAACCACAATATTCTAAATACATATCTTCTGAAGTATTAAATTCTTTTAATTTTTCATCTCTTTGTTTTCCTATATCAATATCATCTAAAGGTATACTTCCTACAGTTTCAATTAATTCTTTATCTATATCATTCCATACACCTATTGAATCTATTAAAGTTCCATCTAAATCAAAAATTATAACTTTTTTATTTTCTAACATTTTTAATAACCTCTAATAATTATATTTAATTTAATATATCTTTATTTAAATTGACTTGTTCAATCATATGACCAATATTTCCTTCTCCAGCAAATTTAGTAATATCAAAATAATTTTCATTTTTACTTAGCCAATATAATTTATTTACTTCTTCTATTACTTCAACATCTTTATTTAATTTTCCGGCAAATATTTGAAGTTCAATATCTTTTAATTTATATTCCATATTCATTATATGTGTTAGCTTTATATCGTTTGAACTTATACCAGTTTCTTCTTGTAATTCTCTATATGCAGCTGTGTATTCTTCTTCATCTTTTTCCAATTTTCCGCCTACTAAATTAAATAATCCTTTATATGGTTCTTTTTCTCTTTTACACATCAATATCTTTTCTTCTGTTTTATCATAAACAATTATTACATTTAATTTTTTCATATTATTTACTCCAATTAATTTGGTATTTCCATCCTGGTTGCCAAGATTTAGTTTTTCTCCAATCTTCTGCAATTGCTCTATCCCAATCTTTTCCTTCTGTTAATACTTGTATTGCTAATTGAGGTGCTTTATGTGCAACAATTGCAATATTTTTACCATCATATTTTTCTACTAAATGTTCCATAAAACTTTTTATTCTTTTTTCTACATCTAGCATAGATTCACCTTCTGGAAATCTTTCTTCTACGTGGTTCTCATATACAACTAAACTTGAGTCTTTTCCATCAAATAACCCATAATTACATTCTCTTAATCTTTTATCTTGAATAATTCTTTTTTCTCCTCCAAAAAGAATCTCAGCAGAATCAATTGCTCTTTTTAAATCTGAACAAAAAACTACATCTATATTTTTTATATCAATTTTTTCTTTTAATGCATGAACTTGTTCTATTCCTTTTGGTGATAATTCCCCTGGCAACCATCCAGTTGCTTTATGATCTTGATTATCATATGTTGTTCCATGCACAAAATATGTTATATTTACACTCATTTTATACTCCTATTCATGATATACATATTTTGTATATCCTCTTTTTACTAATTCTTCATATACCTCCCAAACTTCTTGAGGCATCTCTACTTCTTTTTGCCAACCTTTTTTTGCAAAAACTATCATTCTTTGAACATCACCAACCATTAACTCTTTCCAATTTGGTAAATTATTTTTCATTGCATATTCATCATATTTTTCACAAGAAATATTTTGCGAAGTTACTACTGCAGAATATTCTGGCATCCAATTTTGAAAAGCCGCATATGCTCTTTTCTCATCATATGGTTTGTGAACAATTATAAAATTTTTAATGTTTAGTGAATTTTCTTCTATTAAATTTTTAACAAATCTAAAATTCTCTCCTGTATTTGTTGATTTATTTTCTATATAGATTTTATCTGCAGGAACTCCTTTTTCTATTGCAATTTTAGCAAATTTATTAGCTTCTGGCTCGTCCCAAATTTTACTAGTATCTTTTCCAAGTCCACCAGAAAAAATTATTTTATCAGAATAACCTTTTTTATATAAATCAACAGTAACATCAACAACTGATAAATCTGAACATCCTAAACAAAGTATTGCATCCGCTTTTTTTAATTTATGATATAAATGCATATAATCCCATAATATTTGTAATAGTTCAAAATCAGTTTTATTTTTCATCAATATACCAACTCTTTCTTTATTATTTTATTTATTATTTCCAATATAATCTAAAATATTTTGTTTTGATGAATCCCAAAATTCTTTTAAATCATCATGTGTTAATAATTCTTCTACTTGTTCAAAATCAATCCACTCTAGTTCTTCTTTTAAATCTTCTGGAATTGTTTTATCTAATGGGCCTTCATCAATTGCTAAATATAAATATGTATCTACATTTTCACCTTTTTTAGTTATATAACTTAAAATACCTAATTCTTTTTCAGAAACAATTCTACATTTTCTAGATGTTTCTTCTTCAGTTTCTCTTTTAGCACATTCTATTAAAGTCTCTCCGTCTTCTAAATGGCCTTTAGCAAAAGAATAATCAGCTTGTTTCTTTCTAAAAACTAAACCAACTTTTTTAGTCTCCTTATCTATTAATACAGAACCTGCTTTTAAAACTTTTTTTGAATCACCTTGTCTATACTCAAAATTTAATATATTTTCGTCTTCATCAACTTTTATTTTCATATGAAAATTTATATTATCCTCATATATTGCTCTATTAAAAGCTTTATTTAATACTAATATATTAGAAAGTATTTTTTCTTTATTTAAAAGATCATCAATAAAAATCCATTCAGTAGAATTAGAATCGAAATCTTGTACTTCTCCTAAAAATTCATTTGACTTGTACATATCAAAATAAAATTTTCTTTCTGAATATTCTACTTCTAAAATTCCAACTTTTACTAAATTAGATACATCAATTCCAGTTTCTTCTTTCATTTCTCTTATTGCTGCTTCTTGAGAAGTTTCACCCTCTTCAATTTTCCCACCTGGAATATCATAATAACCTATTTTGTTTCCTGTTTTGTATTTTATAACTAAAACTTTATTATCTTTAATCAAAATACATTTTGCAGCTCTTCTTATGTATTTTGCCATACTAATACCTTCTTTCATTTATCTTAAATATAATTTTTCATCAAAAATTTCTAATGGATAAATTTTTCCTTCTTCAAACCATTTTATAGTATCTAAAGTTGATTCATAACCTCTTAATTCAGTTTCTTTCATATTTTTTAGATTTTCTTTATCAATCCATTTTACATCCAAAATTTCTTTTGTATTAAATGAAATTTTTTCTTCTATTATTTCACCTACAAATCTAACAACTATTGCTTTTATATCTCCTAATTGCAAAGTTATTATAGGTAAAAAACCAGTTAATTTTACTTTGCAACCAGTTTCTTCTAATACTTCTCTAATCGCAGCATCACAAATTGTTTCATTATCTTCAACATGTCCTGATGGCATATTCCATTGTCCATAGCATTTTTCTTTTGCTTCTTGAACCATTAATATTTTATTTTCTTTTTCTATTAAACAACCAGCAAGAACTAACATATTGTGATTCCTCCTTATTTTAATTTACTTTTTATTATTTCTAATGCTTTTTTTCTAGCACTTATTTCATTTTTTTCTTCTGGAGTTAATTCTGCAAGAGTTTTTCCATTTTCTAATTCAAAGATTTCGTCAAATCCAAATCCATTGTCTCCTCTAACCTCTTCTGAAACATATCCATCTATAGTTGCAACTCCTGTATAAACATTATCTCCTTCTGCTAAAGCAATTGCTGTAGTAAATTTCATTTTTCTTTTTTCTTTTTCTACACCTTTTAATTTCTTAATTATTTCTAAATTTCTTTCTCTATCTGTTCCTGCATGCCATCTTTTTGTAAACACTCCAGGAAATCCATCTAAATAATCAATTTCTATACCTGAGTCATCTGATATACACATTTTCCCATTTAATTGTTTTGATATTTCTACTGCTTTTTTTATTGCATTTTCTTCAAAAGTTTCTTTGTCTTCTTCTACCTCAATATCTAGTCCTAATTCTTTTATTGAAATTATTTTATATCCTTCTAAAATTTCTTGTGCTTCTTTTATTTTTCCCTTATTTCCTGAAGCTATTATAATTTCTTTTTCCATTTTTGTACTCCTTATATTTTTGTATTATAAATCTTCTTTTTTACCAGCTCCTGTAATTGCAACACATAATATATATAATATCCACATGCCAATACTTGCTATTAAACAAGGAATAAAACTAACAACAATTCCTATTATTGGTAATAATGAGAAAAATCCTAAAAAGGCTAATATAACATAAATTATAAATACACCTAATTGGTTTTCAATTAATGTTCCACATAGTGCTATTATTTCATTAAATGGCATCATATTGTTTATTATAAAAAGTCCTCCTGCTATTGATCCGAAATAAAATATTGCCAGTGTTAAAATATAAACAATTACACTTGTTTTTGAATTTACAACTCTGTAAAAAAGTGTTTTTTTCTTATTTTCTTCCATATCACATTTCTCCTTTGTATTTTATTTTGTTTGTAATAATTCGATTTCTTGTTTTGAAAGTTCTCTAGATTCACCTAAATTCAAATCGTTTGGTAATTTTAAACCTCCCATTGCAATTCTATTTAAGTTCACAACCTTAGCTCCAAAACATCCAAACATTCTTTTAATCTGATGGTATCTTCCTTCTGTTAAAATAACTATCGCTGTATATTCACCTGTAATTTCCAAATTTGCAGTTTTACAAATACCATCATTTAACTCAACTCCAGTTTCAAATCCTTTTTTCATTTCTTGTGTTACAGGAATATCTATTTCAACTTCATATGTTTTACTTATATGTTTTTTAGGTGCTAAAATATTATGTGCAAATTGTCCATCATCAGTAATTATCATCATACCTGTTGTATCTTTGTCTAAACGACCTGCTGGAAATAATTGTCTATGTATATATTTCTCATCAATTAAATCTAAAACTGTTTGCTGAGTTTTATCTTCTGTTGCAGATATATATCCTTTAGGTTTATTCAATATCAAATAAACAAATTCTTTAACATTAATTATCTGTCCATCTATAGATATTAAATCATTATTTTCATCAACTTTTTCTTCAGATTTTAAAATTAATTCATTATTAACTTTTATTCTTTTCTGAAGAATTAGTTTTTTTACATCTTTTCTAGAATATTCAGTTTGAGCAGCTATTATTTTATCTATTCTTTCCATCTTTTCACTTTCTTTATTTTAATAAATTATTTTCCAGATTTTTCCATAATTAATATATCATAAAACACTTATCAAAACAATAAAAAACCAAAAAAACAACAACTCCGAAATTTAGCATTTCAGAGTTGTCGTTCAAATTGAGGCTTAACTATTTTTTGTTTTCTTGACTTTGAGGCTTATTGGTTACTTACAGACCTAAATCTTCGTTGAAGTCTATCAGACCAAACATCCACTCAATCAAATCGGAACGGTTGTTGTTGTTCTCATCAAGGTTGAAGACAACCTTGGGAACGCCTCCGTGAGACGTCTTGATGGAGAAACAATTCTCTTCGCCGAACGCAGGAACAAAATGACCTTTCATATAGGAAACGCTCGTGTTATCCTCACCAGAATCAGTCTTGCCGACAAATCCAATAGTGGGAATAGTAATACTGGTAAGGTCAATTTTAGTTTTCGATGTACTAGGATTGTATCCGCTAAGCACGACACACCGAGAAAAATACTCAGGAAGTCCATTAGCCATATACAGAGCACCCTGACCACCTAAACTATGACCGATAATAATGATATTATCAGGATCAACGTTATACTCTTCAATGTATCTATCGATCAAAGACCGAAGATAGTCTTTTGAAGTATCATTGTTCCATGTACCAGTGTTCCAACTGCCTTTAAGCTGAGGGCAAACAATATAGGCATTAAAGCCTTCTAGCTTCCACTCTTCCATAACAGCAGGTAATCCACGATTGTAAAAGGTTTTTTCATCTGCATTACGTTCACCAGAACCGTGCAACCATACGATCAGAGGAATCTTTTCAGATTCAGATGCTGTCGAAGGGGTATATAATGCATGGGGCATCACATAACCATCTGCAATAAATTCAGTGGTGAAAGTAATTTCAGAACCGAAATAAATCGGCTCTTTAACGGCTTCAGCTGCAACAAATTCTGCTGCATCTACAATCTGAGTTCCGGCTTGGCTACCAAGCTGAGCAACTACGTCAGTTATCACTTCAGCTTCTGTCGGTTGAGTTTCTTCTTGCTGTACTTCTAACTTGAGTGGATCTGCTTCTTGACTTACTTCCAGAATCTGGGTTGTTTGATTCGTGACCGTTTCCTTCTTGGTAAAAACCGAAACAATGCATGAGAGCATCATGAGCACCAAGGCAACGCTTACCAACCGTTTAAACATACAAATATCTCCTCCTGCCCTTAGGGCTACAAAATTGGTATTACACCATATTTATATTATACCACCTTTACATAATTTTTTCAATTTTTGCAATATTTTAGTTAATTAATTTTATTATTTATAACTGTTTCTCTATTTA
Source organism: Candidatus Scatovivens sp. (assembly GCA_045630665.1). GTDB lineage: Bacteria > Bacillota > Clostridia > TANB77 > CAG-508 > Scatovivens. The sequence goes on along the minus strand of JAZQTI010000007.1, from coordinate 13,577 downwards.
CAAATACTTTAAATTATTAGTATAATTATTTTGAATTATATTAATACGAAAGAGGTAAATATATGTCTAAAAGTGAATTTTTAACTTTTGCTCTTGTTTTTATATTTATTATACTGCTTATTCTTTTTGGAGAATACGGCTATCTTCTTCAAGAAAATGCTTGGCTTCCAAATGATTATGCTAGAATTACAAATTTGGATTATAAAGCAGTTTTAGTAGATAAACCTGGAAGTAAAGGAAAAGTTGAAGTAACAGAAAAAATCACATTTGATGTGCATTCAGCATTTGCTTCAAATCCATTTTGGGAATTATGGAGAGATCTTCCAGAAAGTTATATAGACGGTGTAAAAGTTTCTTACGATGTAAAATCAGTTAAAGAAACCACAAATGGCTCTACAATAATATATCCAGAAGCGTCAAAATTATATTGGTATGATAATGATTATGTCGATACTGCCAGAGGATTAGGACCAAACAAATGGTATCATAGTCCAGGACCATATGATGAAGATAACGATTTATATGAATGTGTCTTCTTTTATATAGATGGTGTTTTTCGTAAAGTATTAAATTATGAATTAAAATATGATATGTATAATGCTGCTTTAAGATACAATGATTGTTCTGAATTATATTTATGTATGTTTTCAGAAGACTCAGTTAATTATTTAGAATCATTTAAAGGCCAAATATTAATACCAAATAATGACATGCCTAGCAGTTCAAATTATACTGCACATACATATGGTACTAATGCACACTACTTCCCGTTCACAGAATCAACTGACATTAATCCGGGATATCATACATTTTTGTTTAAATTAGATAAATCCGACTTAAAATTTCAACCTTCAACTGAATATATTGAATTTTCTTTAGTTTCATTTGGAGATGATAAACACAAATTTACAGATTATGCTTCTAAAAATTTCTATTATGATGACAATGTATTAAATGAAATAAAATTTGAGCAAAAAATATATGAACTAACACCAATAATATTCTTTATTATAAAAATAATTGTATTTGTAGGTTCTGTATTGTTATCTATAATTATTCTAAAAAAATCAACAAAGATTAAAGAAAAATTAAAGAAAAATTATGTATTTTATGAACCAGATATGAAATTTGATTATTTCAGAGAAATACCTAGTGATTTAGATCCAAACTTTGCAGCAACTTTAGCATTTTGTAAAGAAAAACCAAAAAAACAAGTTATTCAAGATGGATATTCAGCATTAATTCTTAGTTTAGTTCGTAAAGACTATCTTGAATTAGAAAGAATTAATCCAAATCGTGGTTGGACAAACAATAATGTGAAAATAATTATAAAAAGTAGACAAGTGCAGCTACATCCTGATTTAGCAGCTATACAGTCTACAATAACAGATATTATTGATGATCAAGTCGAATTCCGTGAACCGCTAACTGAAGGTGAAAAACTTTATTATAACTTAATTTATAGACATGCTAAAGGTAATGAAATATCAATGAATGATTTCCAACACAAAATATCACATGACATGTCTAACACAGATACTTTTGTTAAAAACATAGATAACTCTATAATAAATATTGGTATCTCTCAAGGATATTTCCAAAGATCATCTTATACTATTGCAAAACATGAATTAGATACAACAGCAATTATTCATGTAATATTAGGATTTTTAATATTAATACTTGTAAATTTAATATCATATCAAACATATCTAAATTTAGCATTCGGTTCATTCTTTATCCTTGGTGGCTCTCTTATCCTTAGTGCTGCACACATATTTAGAGTTGCTAGAAAATGTATTTTATTAACACAATTTGGTGAAACTGAATATGAAAAATGGCACGGATTATATAAATTCTTAGATAGTGAAACTCTAATGAATGAAAGAACAGTAATTGAATTACCATTATGGGAAAAATATTTAGTTTATGCAACAGCATTCGGTATTTCAGAAAAAGTTATAAAAGCACTTCAAATCAGATGCCCTGATATGGATGTAAGTCCAATGTTAAGTAACTCATACTATCGTTCACACAACTTTTATTCTACTCATCGTTCTATCAGAACTACTGCTCGTACCACTTCTATCCATTTCAGTGGCGGAGGCTATGGCGGCGGATTTGGTGGTCATGGCGGATATGGTGGTGGCGGCCGTGGAGGCGGCGGCGGTGGCGGTGGTCACTAAACCAACAAATATAAATATCAAAATAAAAAAGACATCTTTTTAGATGTCTTTTCTATTTTACAAAAAAATCTTTTGCCTGAATATCAGAAAAATCTATTTTCAAATTTTCTTTTATAGTGTTTTTATCAAAAGTTTTATATATAGTTTTTGAAATATACTTTTCTGCTATTTTCAAAATATATTTATAATCAATAATTTCATCTGGAAAATATATTCCACCACATTCTTTATTCTTTAACATCCATGTTACAGCTGCCAATGCTGACATTGCAACAGGTGTTATAGTTGGAGTTTGCCAATATGAATTTTTTTTATTTTTATATAAAAATTTAGGTTCTATCCTATTTCCTACCCATACTGGATTAAAATTATCACCTAATAATAATACTCCTACATACTCTGTTCCTGAATTAATATTTTCTTGATAAACAATTTCTGCATTATTAGGATATTTATATCCTCTTACTATTATTGGTTCATTTTGATTTTCTGAGTCTTGTGGTTTATCTGGATCTGGATCAGGATAACTATTTAATTTTGAATTCTTAAAATAATTTTTTGCATATTCACAAGGAGAATATAAAAACATAACAGATGGTCTGTATATCACATCATTATTATTTTTTAATTCTAATCCTTGAGCAATTGTTATTGTTTCTTCATGTGGCACAAGAAATCCCTCAAATTTACCATTTGGATAATATGTACGACATTTTGTATCTGCTGCTATTTTTTTAAATTCTAAAAAACCTTTTTCTTTATCTAAATACCTACATTCATTTTCATAATTAACATTTTCATGTGTACCTATATTTAATGTTGCTTCACTAAGCATTTCAAAAAAGAATGACTCTATACACCAAGTACTATATAAAGTGTCATCTTTGTATTCTTGATTAACAGCTTGCAAATCTATATCATTAACATGAATCATTTTAATTTTTAGCTCATAAGCTAATACGTTAAACTTATTTTCTTTTAATAATTGTTTATATCTCTTATTCCATCTATATTGATTATTAACAATATATTCAATTCCAGCTTTAACAAAATGAGATACTAACCCTGGATTATTTCCATGTTGTAATACAATTGGATATTTTTTATTTTGTTTATTATACTCTTCTTGGATTTTTCTTTTTATTTGATTTTCATTAAAAATGCTATACCAATTTTCTGGCCAATCCGCTTCTCCTGTATTTAAGTACATAATATTTTTTTCAATACACCATTTTAAAATATCTTTTGTTCCTACAGTATCTGCAAAATCAATAAGCAAATCACCATCTTCTAAATATTTTTCAAATATTACTTTGAAATTATCTTTTGTAACTTCAGCGACAATAAAATTTCCAACTATTCCATCTAAGTTAACAAATGCTTGAAATTCTTCTTTATCTCTTGTTATTACAAAATATTTATTTTCATTAAATTTTATTTCTTTTTTTATCTTTTCAAAAAAACTTTTTCCAACTGCACCAAATCCAAATTGAACAATTTTTCCTTCGAAATTAATCATTAAAAAAATACTCCTTAAAACTATTCTTCTTTTTCTTTTGGTTTTTTTAATAATACTTTTTTTGGTTCTTCAAAACCATTTGTAAAATAAATTTGAATACCTTTACTTTGAAATTTGTAAAAAATTCTATTCAAATCTTCTTGAATTTTTATATTAGATCTTATAATTATTTTATTAATTTTGTTTTTCAAAAAATATTCAGCAGAGGGAATATCTTGATGATATAAATCCCAACTATTATCAAATACTGATACACTCATCTTATATCTATTCATTCTATTAGTATCTATCAAAAATGCTGGTAAAGCATTTTCATTAATTTGAAGTTTTTTTAGTTCTACCGCGCCAAATACTAATGCCTCTTCTATAACAGTATTATCTGTTGTTGCTACAGAATCTTTTTGTTCAAATGTTCCATTATATACCGGTATAGGTCTAAAACCATATTTTACCAAAGCAATCCCTTCTTTTATACTGTCATATCCTGGTAAATCTACAATTATTGCAACATTTTTTTGAATTTCATTAAAATAATTTATATTTCTAATTTCAAACTCATTTATTCTTGTATTTTTAAAATCTTCTTTTATTCTAATAAATGGAACTGGTCTAACCCATTCTGTCCATTTAGCACTTTCAGGAGCCCATATCTTATATATTTCTTTACCATTCATAAAACTTTAGCTCCTTTCAATTAATACTGGTATATCAGCAGCATTTGAATCTATTCTTGGGGTTTTACTAATTCTTGCATAAAAACCAGCAGCTGCTCCATCTACACTATATGATCCTAAGCAAACATGAAATTCTTCCCCCTCTTCGCTTATTAGAGGTTTACTTTTAAATTTCTTTTGCACAAGATATTGTTTTGGATGTTTTTTTACATCTTTAATAATTTTTTCATACTCATCATCTATGCATGCTTCTTTTATTGATATTTTTTCTCCAACTCTTCCGCATGCAGGTTTATATATATACTCATCAGATATATTTATCTTTTTAACTTCTTTTGTTTCTGGTAATAATTCTTTCCACGTTGATAAATCAATTCCATTAGCTTCTAGTTTTTCCCATATTAAAGGAAATCTTTTTGTTTGCGCAAATATTGCAACTGGATGATTACATGATGGAGTTATTGTATCAAAATATCCATCCCATTTTTTCGGTTTTATATCTTTTAACCATTCAAGTGGTGTAAACCTAATTATTCCATCTACTTTCTTTTCATTTCCATCTAAAATACTATATGCTTGCTTTTCTTTAAAATTCAAATGATCTGCTGCACCATAAATAATATCAAAACCTTTTTCTTGTAATCTATCTCCAAGAAATTGCATTACTTGTCTATCATCACTAAAACATGTACAATGAACCATCATAATAGTTCCATTTTGTACCACTTTTTTTGATATTGCATTTACTAAAATATCGCTAAAATTTATGAAACTCAAATTTTTATTTCCTATAACATCAATAGCTAATTTAGGCATTAAAGAGGCCTCTGCGAAGCCTCCTGGAACATCACTATTTACTTCACTAACAGCCCATTTATTTTCAATTGTTGGATGAAAATCATATCTCATAAGTCTTATATTACTATCTGAATTATAATTTTTCATCTTTTTTAATTCATTATGTATTTTTTTTGGCAATGCAAGTGGCTTGGTTAAATGTAAATTATTATTTAAAAATTCTTCTGCTAATCTCGTCTCTTTATCAATTTTCTCAGTTAATACTTTTAATTCTTCTGCTTCTTTTTCTGTTAATACTAATGCATGTTTGGCAATAGTATTATTATCTAAAAATTGAGGGTCCCATTTATAGCAATCAAACATAAGATCTAATCTATAATCATTATATTTATCTTTTGGTATTGATACTAGTCTCATAAACCCCTCCTTATTTTAATTTTCTTTTATATATCTGTATATATCTCCCCAGTTATTTACTTCTTTTACTAAAGAATTTTCTTCTAATTTTAATAAATTTGTATCTCTAAAATATAGTGTTTTTATATTATTTTCTGATATTTTTTTAATAATTTTCCAATCATCATCAATCATTATATCAACATTTTCTTTTTGACATATTTCTAATTTATCTTCTATATTCCAATAGTATTTATCAAATTTTATTCCATTTTCTTCTAGAAGTCTTATTGCATCATCTTTCATTTCTTTTACAAATCCACCTCTAGCTGTTATAACAACAAACTCATGTCCTTGCTCTTTTAATAATCTATATACTCCAAGAAATCCAGACATCAAATTACTTTCTTTTGAAACAGTTAAAAAGAATTTTTCAATAAATTCTTTTTCTTGTTCTGTTGTCCAATTATATCTTGCTTGAAATTTTGGTTCTTCTCTATTTACTAAATTATTAGATTTTAAACAATCTATATCAAAAATTTCTTCATATGTTCTAAATGTTGTCTCACTATCAAATACAACACCATCTAAATCTATTCCGATTTTCATACGATTACTCCTTTATTATATTTAGTTTTTATTATTTATATAGTCTTCATATCCATATTCAGAAGAAGTTCCTTCTAATTCTTTAATTGATAATCCAATTTTTAATCTTTCTTTATCAATATTTATAATTTTTGCATTGATTTTTTGTCCAACTGTTAGCTCATCTTCTGGCTTAACAATTCTTTTTAAAGATGTTATTTCTGAATTATGAACAAGTCCTTCTAAACCTTCTTCAATTTCTACAAAAGCGCCAAAACTTGCAAATTTAACTACAGTACATGTTACAATATCACTTACTTTGTATTTATTTGCTTTACTAAACCAAGGATTTTCTCCTTTATTTGGATATTCTAGTGCTATTTTTCTTTCTTCTTTGTTAAATGATTTTACTTTTACTTCAATTTCATCATTTACATTAAATTTATCTTCAAGTTTTTCATTCTTATCCCATACTAATTCTGAAATATGAGCTAATCCATTAACTACACCTAAATCCACAAAAACACCATAATCTGCAATTTTTGATATAGTTCCTGTATAAACTTTTCCAACTTCTATTGTATTCCAAAATTCTTGAATACTTTTTGCTTTTTCTTCTTTTTGTTTTCTATATTCTTCTGCTTTTTTTATTTTTAATTCTTTTTCTTTTTGGGCATCTTGTCTAACTTTATAATTTTTATATGATAAAAGAACATTTCCTGTTCCATCATTCCATTTTAAAACATCTGCTGTGATTGTATCTCCTGGTTTAAATTCATCTGCTGGATTTGCATTTTCATCATCTGAATATTCTTTTCTTGGTATTATACCATCAACATTGTATTTAAAATCTACAAAGATTTCTCCTTTTCTAGATATTTGAATTACTGTTCCTGTAACTGTTTTATCAAATCTTTTATTGTTTAAAGATTGATTAAATAATTCTTCAAAGCTTTCTGTCATAATAAATTTCCATCCTTCCTAGAATATAAATAAAAGATATATAATCTTTTGTTTCAATATCCATACTATATCATATAAAAATTCTTTTAACAATAAATTTTTTGTTATATTTAGTGATAAAAAAAGAGTTCTCTTTTAGAACTCTTTTAAAATTTATTTTATTCATTTTTCATCCAATATGTAACAATTTCTGCTGTTTTAATAATTTGCTCTTCATTTGTAATAGTAGGTATACCATCACCCTTTTGATTTCCATACATACCAAAATAAGAGTGGCATCCTCCATCTATTATTATTTCTAAAAAATCTGATGGTAAATTAGCTTTATATTTTTCATATTTATCATAATTCATCACTTTATCTTCACTACCATAAATTGAAATAATTTTTAAATCAGTATCAGAATAATTTTCAGTTGAATAAGATCCCATTAAAACAAGTCCTTCAAATTTATCTTCATGTTCTGAAAGATATTTTGCTGCCATCGCACCACCAAGTGAATGCCCGCCAATATACCATTTTTCAATATTAGGATATTGCTTTTGTATTCCATCAGCTGCATTTATATCTAACACAGCTAGATTTAATGGCATATTTATAAGTACACAAAAAACTCCTTGTGAAGCAAATTCTTGCATAAGAGGTATATATGATATGTATTCTACTTTTCCACCAGGATAAAATATCATTCCTGTATTATATTCTTCTGGTTCAAATATCATAATATCATCACTAATTTTACTCATTTTTACTGTGGTATTATCATTCAAAAAACTTTCTATTGCTTTCATATCTGCATGATAATAATCATTAATATATAAATTTATTAATCCAATAACAATTATTAATATACAAATAAATATTATACATATTTTAATTTTTTTATGTTTTTCTTTGCTATTTTTAAAAAACATACTTTATCTCCATTATCTTAAGTTTATTTTTAAATTATTTTAAAGTTAAATATGTAACAACTTCTGCATGATGCGTAAAAGGAAACATATCACATATAGAAACTTCTCCTAATGAATATTTTTCTTCTAATATTTTTAAATCTCTAGCAAGCGTAGCAGGATTACAACTCACATAAACAATTCTTTTTGGTTTTATTTCTAATAATGTATCTAATGCAATCTTATCACAACCTTTTCTTGGTGGATCTAAAAATACAACATCTGGATTTATTTTTCTCTCTTTTATAAATTCTGGTAATGTTTTTTCTACATCTCCAACAAAAAATTCTGCATTTTCTAGATTGTTAAGTTTAGCATTTTGCCATGCATCTTCTATAGCTTCAGGAATTGTTTCAATTCCATATAATTTTTTTACTTTTTTAGAAGCAAAAATTCCAATTGTTCCTATTCCACAATATAAATCAAAAACAGTTTCATTTCCACTCAAACTAGCATACTCAACAGCTTTTCCGTATAATTTTTCTGTTTGACTTTGATTTACTTGATAAAAAGACATTGGTGATATTTTAAATTTAAATTCTCCTAAATAATCATATATATATCCCTCACCAAAAAGAATTTGTGTTTTCTTTCCTAAAATAACATTTGTATTTTCTGAATTTATGTTTTTAGCTATTGTTTTTATTTGTGAATATTTAGATGTAATATAATTTATTAATTCTTGTTCTTTATCAATTTTTTCTGTATTAGTTACTAAAGTAACCATTACTTCATTTGTTTTTTTACCAATCCTAATAATAATATGTCTTATACTGCCTTTTGTTTTTCTTTCATCATAAACTTTAATATTATTTTTTACTATAAAGTCAAATATATCATTTGCGATTTCTTGACTTAATTTATCTTGTATCTCACATTTTTTGGTTGAAATTATTGAATGAGTTCTTTCTGCAAATACTCCCATTACAGGTTCATTATTAATATCTATCCCAACAGGATATTGAAGTTTATTTCTATAGTTGTATGGATTTTCCATTCCTAAAACTTCTGAAACTATTATTTCTCTTCCTAAAGCTTTTTTTAATGTAGTTTCAACTGCTGTTTTTTTCATTTCTAATGTTTTTTCATATTTAACATGTCTAAGCACGCAACCACCACATCTTGAATAAGTTTGGCAATCAATTTCATCAATTCTATTTTCAGATTTATCTAACATTTCTAAGATTTTTCCATAAGCAATTTTAGAAGTAACTTTTAAAATTTTTATTTTTACTTTCTCGCCTTTTATGCTATTAGGAATAAAGATTGCCATTCCATCAATTTTTGCAATCCCTTCTCCTTGAAAACCATTATCAATTATTTCTACAACATATTCTTCGTTTTTCTTTAACATATTTTCCTCTTTTACTAAAAACTACCTTGTATCTCTACTTCTTCCGCCACCACTTCTAGTTCTTTCATCTTTCTTTTTATCTTTTTCTTTATCTTTTTGTCCACCGTTTTTTTCACGTTCTTCTCTAGCTTGGATAAGTTCTTTATCTGTTCTTTCCCTATCTTTACGTTGATATAATTTTCCAACTGCGATTATTTTATTTATAGTCTCTAAATCACATCTAATTCTTTCTTCAAATGTTTGCCTTTGTTGTCTTTCAAGTCTTTTCTTTTTCTTCTTTTTTAATTTATCTATTGCTTCTTTATTTAAAACTAACCCAATTTCATCTAGTTCATCTTCTAATGCTTCAAGTTCTTCGATAGTTTTTATTTCTTTTACTTTTTTCTTTATTTCTTTTAATTTTTTAACTTCTTCACTATCTTTTTTTGCATTAATTATATTTAATAATTTTTGAATAAATGAATCATCTTTTTTCTTCATATAAATTCCCTTTGCATTTTATTTTTCAGTTTCAGTATTATTCTCTTCTGAATTTTCATCTTTAAAATATAGATCATATTCTACTTCATTATTATCTCCTATAAGCTCAAATGCAACTTTTCTTAACTCCTTATTTGCAGCAATAACTCTAATTTTTACTGAATCACCTATTTTAAAGATTCTATTTGTTCTTTCTCCAATTAATGTTTTTCTATTTTCATCATATATAAAATATTCATTTCCCATATTTTCGAAACGAATTAATCCTTCAACTGTACTTTCAAGTTCTACAAACATTCCAAAAGCTGTTATTGAAGAAACAATTCCCATATATTCTTCTCCGATTTTATCTTCCATAAATTCAGCTTTTTTAATATCTTCAGCATCTCTTTCTGCTTTTGTTGCTATTTTTTCAGCCTCACTAGAACTTTCAGCATATTTTATTGCTTTTGTTTCTAATTCTTGAATTCTTTGTTCATCAACATTATATCCTTTTTCTATATATTCAGATATAACTCTGTGTATAAATAAATCTGGATATCTTCTAATTGGAGATGTAAAATGACAATAATATTTGCTAGCAATACCAAAATGTCCTTTATTTTCAGCTTCATATCTTGCAACTTTTAATGTTCTTAAAATTAAAGTAGAAATTACTTTTTCATATTCTGTTCCTTTTAATTTATCTAAAACATCTGCAAAAGATCTTGGTTTTATATTATCTTTTGAACATTTAATTTTTTCTCCAATATTAAATAAAAATTTATTTGTTTCTTGAACTTTATCATACTCTGGTTCTTCATGAACTCTATATATAAATGGTGCTTCAAGCCAATAAAATTTTTCTGCAACTGTTTCGTTTGCTGTTAGCATAAATTGTTCTATTATTTCATTTGCAAATGTTGTTTCATATTTTTTTACTTCTATAGCTTTTCCATTTTCATCTAAAATGATTTTGCTTTCTGGAATATCTAAATTTAAATATCCTTGATTTAATCTTCTATTTTTTAAGATTAATGCAAGTTCTTCCATTAATTTAAATTTTTCTAAATATTTACTATATTGTTTGGTTACTTCTTCATCCAAGTTATTTAAAAGTTTATTTACATTTGTATATGTCATTCTTTCTGTTACTCTGACTACTGATTTATAAACATCTCCAAATAGTACATTTCCTTTATTATCAATTTCCATACTACAAGTAAGAGCAAATCTATCTTGACCAGCATTCATGCTACAAATTCCATTTGAAAGTTCTGTTGGAAGCATTGGTATAACTCTATCAAACATATATACACTTGTTCCTCTTTTTATTGCTTCTTTATCTAGTTTGCTTCCTTCTTTAACATAGTGACTAACATCAGCAATATGAACATCTAAACAATAATTTCCTGCATCATTTTTATATACATTTATTGCATCATCTAAATCTTTTGCATCTTCACCATCTATTGTAAAAATACAATCATTTCTTAAATCTTTTCTATTTATTATTTCTTTTTCATCAATTATTTGAGATATACTTTCAGCTTCTTCTTTTACAAAAATAGGAAATTCGTTTGGTAAATCAAAATCTCTTATAACTGACAACATATCTATACCGGCTTGATTAATGTTTCCTAAAATTTCATCAATTTCGCCTTCTGCATTTTTCCCTCTTTCTGGATATTTAGTAATTTTAGCAACAACTTTATCATTGTTTTTGGCTTCTTTACACTTATTTTTAGGTATGAAAATATCAGTACCAAATTTTTTATCATCAGGTACTACAAAACCAAAATTTTTACTTTTTTGAAAAATACCAACTACAGTTTCTCTTTCTCTTTTTACTATTTTAATTATTTTTGCTTCAGCTCTTCTGTTTCCTTCTTTTTGTTTTATAATAGAAACATGTACTGTATCCCCATTTAAAGCTCCATTTGTACTATTTGCTGGAATAAAAAAGTCTTCTTCTTGGCCTTCTACTTCAACAAAACCAAAACCTTTTTCGTTAGCTCTAAATATACCTTCAATTTTTTGTTTCTTTTTTAACTTCTTTCCCATTTTTCTCCTCAACTAAAACCATCTTAAGCATAAAAAAGGACAGTATAAAACTCATACTGCCCATAATTTTATTTTAATACTAAACAACATAAACTATTCCTAAAGCAATTGTTAAAACTGCAAAAGTTACCATTAATACCATTGTTGCTTTTTTTATTTTACCTTCTGTTGTTTTTCCTTTATTTTTTTCATAAAAATTATTTGCAGAGGCACCAACAATAGTTCCTGAAGCTCCACCTTCATCTTTGTTTTGTTTTAAAATTAAAAATACTAAAGCCACACATACTATTGCATATACTGCCATTAAAATATATTTTACTACGTTCATTTTGTATAACCTCCAATTTTCTTCCGTTATTAACTATTTAAGTTTACCATAAGAAAATATAAAAATCAACAGTTTTTCCAAAAACTTATTACTCTATTATTTCATAATCTAATTTATGTTTTTTTCTTACAGAATCTAAGTGTATAAGTTCTTCATCAGTATATCTTGTTTCTTTTCCTGTTTCAAAATCTATATCAAAATAACTTATCATTTGATCCATCCAGGTTTTATTTTCACTTTGAGTTCTATGAGCAATTCTATCTTTTCTTGGAGTAATATCTCTTAAAGCTGCACTTTCTAAAATATTTCCTTTTGGAAGAATTGTTACTAAATCAGCTTCATTTTTTCTATAATCAGCTTCTGATAATATATATGTAGCAGTTCCATATGCTGGTTTATTTCCATCATAGTATTTTTCAATTATTCTTACACCTAATTTGCTTGATGCAAATTCAACAAAACCATTTGAATATCTTGTTACTCTACATTCAGGGTCTAAAGCTTTATAGAATTTCCATTTAATTACGTCAGGATATACATATTTTGTAGAATCATTTCCACCAGTACCATGATTTTTAATTTTTCTTTTACCTTGAGGTTTTGCTCTTTTTTCTCCGTCATTAAAATCTAACATTTCAAGATAAAATTCTCTAGCAGTCTTATCTTCTTCTGTATCTTCTCCTAGTAAATTCATGACAATAATAAATTTTCTTTCATCAGAAAATTCTGGATTATCAAAAATATTATCAAGCATTTCTTCTAATTCTTCAAATGTCATGCTATTTCTTACTTTATAAGCATCTTTTATGCTTAATCTATCAAGCATTGGAATTATATAATTTTTATCCAAATGTATTATATTTTCTAAATCTATAAATCCATCTTCATACAATACTTTTACTGATTCTTGTAAATCTGCTTCATCCGTCACTTCGAAATCCACATAATAATGAGCTAAAAGATCATCTCCAAATTTTATTTTTTCATTTTCTGGAATAGTATTATACTTATTAAATATTTCTCTGTGTCTTTCTTTTTCTGTTCTTAAATTATTTACTTCTTCTCTTAATTTTTCTATCGCTTCAATATCATCTGGGTGCTTTTCTTGAAAAGCCATAAACTCATTATATTTAACAATATATTTTTTATAGCTTGCAAGCAATCTATCATTATTAAATTCTTGTTTTAATAAATCATACATTTTAGAAATTTCTTCTGGAGATTTATCTTCTTCTAAGCTTTCTAAATGTTCAATTGATATTATTCCTAAATCAAAATATTCAGCTAAGTCTTTT
>JAZQTI010000006.1:0-1664 GCA_045630665.1 Candidatus Scatovivens sp. | reverse complement strand
GACTCTTAGATATCTTATTTTTTTACTCACTTAAATTCTAAGCAATAAATTGTAATTTGTTTTACTTTTGTTTTTTTATTAATACCTTTTTTTGCCAACTTTTCTCACCACATTCAGGACAGCCCATATATCTAGTTTTTCCCATATGTGGAGCAAAAAATACTTTTGAATATTTTTCCGGAACATAAGTATGTTCACATTTTGAACATTTATAGTAACCTGCTTTTTGTTCAATTTTTAAAGCAAATGAAATGCCTGTTACAAAAATAGTTGTTCCTGATACAATAAATACAGCTTTTACTAAATCACTGCACTCTACAAATGCTGCACCAAGCACAGACGAAAGAAATGTTATTGTTGATGTAAAACCAATTACATTTTCTGCACTTAACAATAGTTTGTTTTTTTCTAATTCTAACTTTTCCAATTCATTTATTTGTTTATTTTCCACAAATTCCTCCTATTTTAAAATTTTTCTTTGCCAACTTTTTTCACCACATTTAGGACATTTCATTTTTCTAGTTCTATTAACATGAGCCGCAAATAATACACTTTTATATGTAGGTACATATTTATTATCACACTTATCGCATTTATAATATCCTGCAATTTGTTCTATTCTTAAAGCATATAAACATCCCAATAAAAAGGGTATAAAACCAAATAAAATCAAAAGAATTCTAAAAATATCTTTCATATCTACAAAAGCTGCTACAAAAACACAAATCAAAAATATTATAGTAAATGAAATACCAATAAATATTTCTAAATTTAATAGTTGTTTATCTTTTTCTTGTTTCAATTTAATCATATCTAATAAATTTTCTTCAAGTTTCTTTTCTTTGTTTTTCACATCAACTGTTTCACCACTAAATAGATCGTTAATAGTAATATTTAAAATTTCACACAACTCTGGGATAATTCCTGAATCTGGCATACAAATTCCATTTTCCCATTTTGAAATAGCTCTGTCTGTTACATTTAACTTTTCTGCTAATTCACTTTGTGTTATCTTTTTTTCTTTTCTTTTTTCTTTAATAAATTTTCCTATTTTAACTTGATCCATATAGTTATCTCCTTTCATAACTTAATTGTATATTAAATTATAAAAACTTAACACGAACTAGAAGTTGAGTTTTACAAATTACCACTTATCTATCAATTACATTGTACCACAAATTCAACGAAAACTAGAACCAGATAGCACTATCATATAAAGTCACGCTAACTATCTATGGGTGTATTTTTGTATGCTACCTGTAATCTACTTGTATGCTACGCCCACTGACTACGGGTGTCTCTAAGGTATCTTAAATGCAAAAAAGCCCGTAAATACGGGCTTTTGAAACATTGAAATAAGTAATTCTTAACGTTTTGATAAGTTTGCTTTTGTTGAAAACAAAGGGCTTACAGCGTTTTTGTATGCTACTAGTATGCTACCTAAACTGACTACAACTGTCACTAAGATATCGTAATTTTTTTAATTCTAATCAATAAATTGGAATGTATCTCTTTGTTAGTTTTTTACGCCAAGTCCATTTTCCACATTTATTACATTTCAACAATCTTCTGGTTGGTGTTTGCATCAACAAGGCAATCTCTTTATAGTTAGGAACAAACATGTTTTGACAGTTCTTACATTCATAATAGCCTGTCTCTACCTT
>JAZQTI010000005.1:0-12015 GCA_045630665.1 Candidatus Scatovivens sp. | reverse complement strand
GTAGTAAAATTTAAAAATATAAAATGTAAATATTACAACAATTTTATATCACAAAGTAAATGCAGAAGAATATTAAAAGGAAAGTATGATAATGGTAGAGTAATAGGAGCAGAAGAAATAGAAATTGTACTTACTGATGTTGATTTTAAATTATTATATAATGTATATGAATTTGAAGATTATGAATTTTTAGAGGTTTATTATTCTATATATGATTATCTTCCGAAACAATTTATTGAGTTTATATTAGAAAAATATGTAAAAAAGACTCAGTATAAAGGAGTAGAGGGAAAAGAAATAGAGTATGCATTAGAAAAAGCAATGTTTAATTCTCTTTATGGAATGAGTGTTACAAATAATATCAAAGATAATGTTGTATATGATAATGAATCAGGATGGAGTGAAATTCCACTTAAAAATGAAGAAATAATAAAGATGTTGGAAAAAGAAGAAAAACAAGGATTTTTATCATTTTCTTATGGAGTGTGGGTAACTGCATGGGCCAGATTTAATTTATTAATAAATTTAGTAAAATTAGATAAATCAGTAATATATGCAGATACAGATTCTCTAAAATTAAAAGAGGGATTTGATATAAAAGTAATAGAAAATTATAATAAAAAAGTAACAGAAAAAATTGAAAAAGTATCAGAAGAATTAAAGATTGACATAAATAAATTTAAGCCAAAAGATAAAAAAGGAAAAGAGCATTTATTAGGATTATTTGATAATGATGGAAAATATGATAAATTTATTACACAAGGAGCAAAAAAATATGCATATATAGATTCAGAAGATAAACAGATACATATAACAGTATCGGGAGTGCCTAAAAAAGGAGCAAAAGCATTAAAAAGATTAGAAGATTTCAAAGATAATTTTGTATTTAAATTTGAAGATACAGGAAAAAATCTTCTAATATATAATGATGAGCAACAAAAATATAATTTAGAAGATTATCAAGGAAATATTGAAGAGGTAGAACAAATACATGGATGTTGTTTAGTACCTACAACATATGAACTTGGTAAATCAGAAGAATATGCTTATCTTTTATCAGATGATTCAAGTAAAAGAGCAATATTTAAGGAGGGATAAAAATAATGAATAATCAGGATTTTATAATAGCATATAGAGATATGAAATCAATAAAATGTATATGTGATGAGTTAGAAATCAATTATGCAAATTTATTAAGTGGAAGAGCATCAGAAGAAAATCAAAAGAAAGTAGCAGATAAATTAAAAGTTGAATGTTACAAAATATTTTCACTTGTAAAACTTATGGAGGAAAAATAAATGGGAAATAAACAGATCCATTATAATATAGATAATATTGATAAATTAGATGCAAATTTCAATCTAATATATGGAGAAAAGAGTAATGGTAAATCATATCAGGTAAAGCACAAAAAAGCAGTTGAGCATTATTTAGAAACAGGAAAAAGATTCATATTACTTAGAAGATGGAGAGAGGATATATCAAATTTATGGATAGAACAATATTTTGCAGATGTTGATGTTGCAAAATTGACTAATAATAAGTATAATTGTATTAGTCAATATAGAAAAGTATTATATTTTTCTATTTATGATGCAAATACAGGAAAAACACAAAGATTTGAAAAGATAGGATATGTAATGAGCCTGTCAACTGAACAACATATGTCATCTGCATCTTTTTTAGATGTTGACATAATTATATATGAGGAATTTATGGAAAGAGGATCATATATCCCTCATGAGCCTGACAGATTAATGATTTTCTATTCTACAATTGACCGTAAAAGAGGAACAACAAAAATTTATATGGTTGGAAATTCAATATCAAGAGTGTGTCCTTATATAAAAGAATGGGGATTAGATGAAATATTTAGAAATTTAAAACAAGGAGAAATTGCAACAAAAGAAATTCAAAATGAGGAAAACAAAGTAAAAATTGCAATTGAATTTTGTATGTCATCAGGAGGAAAAACAATGACAATTGGTAATGCATCATCTATGATTGATAAAGGATCATGGCAAAGTTTTCCTCAACCAAAACTACCAAAATCATATAATGAGTACAAAGTATTGTTTAGATTTGGATTTCAATTTAAAGGATTCAAATTTTTATGTGAATATTTACAAGATAAAGAATTACATGAAATGATATTTTTTATATATCCTACAAATAAAGAATTTAGAGATGGAACAATAGTATTTTCTGATGAGATTAGAGTGTCATCATATTGGCAAAGAGATATTTATAATATAAGTATAAAAAATGAAAAATTAAGAAATTTATTTATGAATTTCAAAGAAAATAAAATATTCTATGCATCTGATTTATGTGGTACAGATTTTAAACAAGTCATAGATTTTACTATAAGGAGGTAAAATATGATTAAATATTTGAAAGAAATTTTATATGATTTAAAATTAAAGAAAGCAGAAAAGGATGTTGAAAGAAAAATATGGGCATTAGAAACTGCAATCGAAATATTAGAAAATATAAAAAGGAATGGAGGTAATTAAGTATGGCAACAAAAACATTAACAAGTAAAATAAGATTATGTAAAGGAATAAATCTTGATAGAGATTATGTAAATGTATTAAATTATACAGAATCTCAAATGTTAGCCTTATGTGAATCACAGGATCATTTGGTAGCTCAAGCAAATGATTATTCATTTATAAGAAATAAAGGATCTATTTCTACAAATTTTACATATGATGATGCATTAAAATCAAATTACATTGCTTTTCAGAATAAAGATTATTCAAACAAATGGTTTTTTGCATGGATAGATGAGGTAATATATAATGGAGAGGAAAATACAGAAATAAAATATACAATAGACGCTTGGTCTACGTGGTTTGACCATTGGACTAAAAAACAATGCTATGTAATGCGACATCACGTAAACGACGATATTGTCGGACGTTATACATTACCCGAAGGAATAGAAACGGGAGAATATATATGCGATAGTTACGAAAGGTTAAATATATTTGATGATGTAAAATATATAATTCAAGTAACAGAATGGATAACCGAAGGAAATAAACCACTTGCAACAAATTACGGCGGTGTTTATTCTGCAGGACGGTGCATATATTTGTGATGATATTACCCAAGTTGTAAACATAATACAAGCATTTCCCGAAACAGCAAGAGCAGAAGCAATTTTTGGAGTGTATATGTGCCCAGCTTTCTTAATAAATAATACAAGTGGAAGTTTACAATATAGCGGACAAAGTACGCCAATGTATTCTTCAAAGGAAATAACAAAACCAAGTAGCTTAGACGGTTTTGTTCCAAAGAATAAGAAGCTTTTAACATTTCCATATTGTTTTATAAATCTTTCAAATAATAATGGTATGATTAACACATATCAATACGAATTATTTAACGAAATAGATGAAGCACCTAATAAATGTATATTTAATATTAAAGGCGTTCCAACTGTTGGGGCTTCAATAAAATGTAACCCATTTAATTATAAGATAAAAAATGAACAAGATAACGAAGACGAAGGAATAATGGGCGGAAAATATCCAACGCTTTCTTGGAGTGAAGACGCATATATAAACTGGTTAACACAAAACAGCGTAAATATTGGACTAGGTGTAGCGTCAAATATATTAACAATTATCGGCGGACTTGGTTTAATGGCTTCTCGGAGCTGGTGCACCAGCTGGAGCAAGTGCGGTAGTTAGTGGAAGTATGGGAATTGCAAATCAAATAGGACAAGTATATCAACATAGTATGACCCCTAATACAGCACGTGGAAACACAAACGGCGGAGATATAAACGCTTCAAGTAATGCAAATACATTTTATTTTTCAAAAATGAGTATTAAAGAAGAATACGCACGCGTAATAGACGACTACCTAACAAGATTTGGCTACGCGATAAAAAGAATTGTAAGTCCGAATATTACTGGTAGAACATATTGGAATTATGTAGAAATTGGAAGTAGTGAAGAAATAGGATACGGCGACGTACCAAGTAAATTTATGGATACAATAAATAATGCTTGTAGAAAAGGTGTAACAATTTGGCATAATCACGAAAACGTTGGAAATTATAGTTTAAATAATACAATAATTTAAAAGAGAGGATATATCCTCTCTTTTTTATAAAATTTCTTCTATTGTTAAATATGTTTGTGGAATTGAACCACCACTTAAAATATCACCTTGTGTTCCATATACTCCTATTGTAAAACGATCACCTTGTGAAACTTGCATGAATAAATCAGGAAGAACAATTTGTTTTCTTTCATTAACAACTGCTAATAAGTTTGTTACATTTGTTCCATTTTTAACAAGGTATAAAAGTTTTGTTCCGGCATTAACATTGTAAAAGTCCATACATGCAGACACTTTTATTTTCTTTAAGTTTTCACCAATTACAATTTCGCCTGAATTATTAATTGTTAATTTTTTCCCAACTGTTGAAAAGTTTCCTAAAGCTAAATTTTCTTGTGTGTTTGTTGCTTGTATTGTGTATTTATCATTTAATTTTGCACTGCAACATGAAATACCGTTGTTCATATTAAGATTATTTAGTACCTTTGCAACACCAATTGACATGTTTTCATCAATATGATTATTTAATAAAATAACATTTGAATATTGTGTGCCACTGTCCTTGTAATAACCAAGTAATTGAGATGAAACATTATTTCTACATCTAAAATAATTGTTTTCAATATTAATTATTGAGTCATAGTTAGGGTTTTCAACTTTTATTCTTGGAGTTGTTTTTGTTGCATACACATAACAATTTTTAAGTAAAGTTAAATCTGGGTTAAGTCCTACACCTGAAGAATATACATTTAAATCAGTTTCATTATTTTCAAAATAAGTATCATGAATTGAAAGTGTACCTCTTCCACGATGATCAACACCATTGTTGTTGTTTTCTATACAACAATTGTGTAATGAATTACCAAAACCGTCAGAAAATTGAACTGCAGTATTACAAAATTCTAAGTTAACATTATCTAAATTGTAAGAATTACTTTCGCCACCACGTCCAATAATTCCAACAGTACAATATGCAACAGTACAATTTACAATTTTATTTATCCATGAATAATATCCTTGTCCAATACCTTGAAAGAATCCCATAATGTCAAGATTTTCAAAAACACATTGATAACAATGTATAGTATTTATTGCCCTTTGTTGTAAAGTTGTTTCATTAAATATTTCATTTAATGTAAATTTGTCTGTAATAATACCAATGTCATGAATATAAATATTATATTGATTTTCTAAATCAAAAACGTCTGCATTTGAATCGCTAACTAATTTTATAATAGAATTATATTTTCCATCACCATATAATTTAAAATCTGTTATTAACTTATTCAATCCTTCTGTAATTAAATATGTTCCTTTTGGTAAATATAATGCTTTTTTATTTATATTGCAAAAATCAATAGCACTATTTAAAATACTAGTATCATCTGTAGTAGAATCTCCTTTTGCTCCAAATTGTTTTACATTTAAAACATTATCAACAATAAGTTCTGCAATTAAATTTTCATCACTTAAAGCAATTATTGATTTTTCATCAACAACATCTTGATTTGTAATTTCTCTTATTTTATAAAGAGATTGACCTCCATCATTTTTTGAAAAATATCCTAATGTTTTTGCATAACTACCATCAATTAAATTTGTTGCTACTTTCATACCTGCAACATTATCATATCCAAAAACTGCTTTACTATTTAAATAATCAGCAATTATTTCTTGTAAGGTTCCTTGTTCTACCATTTCATCTAATTTATTATTAATTTCTTCTTGTACATCTAAATTATCAAAATAATTATCAACATATGCTTTTAATGTATTAAATGAATTTGTTAATAATTCTACTTGTTCTCCTACCTCATTTTGAGATTCAATTACTTTATTTAAATATTCTACCACTTTACAAAATAATTGATAATTAGTTATTGCATCAAAATCTGCATCTATAAATGGAAAATTTTGTAATACAAACCATTTAAAAGGTGGAAGAGGTTTATAATCATATTCATTATTCATATTTTTTATCTCCTTTCTATATTACAGAATAAAATAAATCATCTAAATCTTTGAATATTAAAGAATAAATTGATTTAATTTCATTCTGCATTTGTTTTAATATTTCAATTTTATTTGGTGCAGTTTTCTCTATTGTTTCTGCATATGTATTATCATCATTTGTTGTATTATTTGATGATCCTGTAGAAGATGATGAATCATTTGCAGTATTTGTATCATAATTGTAATCTGTTACATATTTTCCCTCTCTTACATTATCTAATTCATTTTGAGGTGTATTAGATCCTCTTCTATCTGATGTATTTGTTGAATTTGAAGTATTACTTAAAGAATTTTCTGTACTTGATGAAATTTCTCTATTATCTGTACCATATCTTGATGTTTTTTCTCCATCATTAAATATATTCCATCCTGATAGAGCATCGAACATTTTATTGTACATAGGCATTATTTCATTTAGTTTTACATTTAATTGTATTTTAAATAATGTAGGAGTATCAAATCCTATTCTTCTTGTAATATAATGATTTAATATCATACATTCAAAATCTTCTTTTGTAATATGACTAGATAAAGGATAATCAAAATCAAATATTGTTGTTCTACCAACTTTTGCTAAATCTTTTATTTTTGTTTTTTCATCTTTTCCATAATTTACTATTGACTCTAATAGAGCATATATTGTTGGAGGTTTATCACATGTAGGAGGTATAAATGGAAAAGGCATAAAATAATTATTATCTATATATGGAAAAAACATTATTCATCAACCTCCTCATCTATATTATAATCTTCATCTTGATTTTCTAAAAAATCATCAAATTCTTCATTTGATTTAGGGATTCCATCATAGTATGCAACCTCTATATTTGTTCCAAATTTTTTATTTATTTCTTCAATTGCTTTTTTTCTAGGTTCGAATCTTGAATATCTAGATGCTACTGTTCCTCCTTGCATAGCTTGAATCTCATCAGATATATTTCTTTCTTTTTTCTGATATGATAAATTTGCAATTCCTATTAATCGTAAAAATTCATTGTAAATTTTATCTTTTTCAATATCAACTTTATCTGCAACATATGGAGCAGGTTCTAATACAACTGTTGTATCATCTAAATCAATATCATTATATGTTATTACTACATTTTCATATCCATCAACATTATTGATCATATCTTTTACAGATTTTTCTTTTTCTGTTTTTGTTTTCCAAAATCTAGGAGTTTTCATCTGTCCTATATTTATATCAATAACTCTTGTTGCCTGTGCCATCCTTTCTGCATATTGTAAAATATCTAGCCATAGAGGATATCTACCATTATTATCATACATTATTACAAATTCATCTTTTTTTAATGTTCTTGTGTATCCATTTCTAGATATTACTTGAATTTCTTGAGGTCTACCGTAAACATCTAATTTTCCTATATTTGTATATGGTAGACATATAGGTTCATCAGATATTAATTCATCCTTAAAAAATGCAATCCCTCCATTTCTTAATAGTTGCTTATTCATATATGCAGTATCAATAAAAGATGGAAGATTTTTAAATTCAAATACATTTTCTGCAAGTGTTAATAATTGTCTTTTATACATTTCATATGTTTTAAAATTACATAGTTGTGAATTAATTAATTTCTTTTGCATAAATAATCTCCTTTCTTTTATATTAAAATAGGAGCAACTTTTTATGTTGCTCCCTATATATTGCCATTACGCAACTGTTATTTTTGCAGTTCCTTCTTTTGAATTATCATATACTGATGTAGCACTTACTATAATTGTATTATTTGGAATAACTCCTGCAGTTGTTTCTTCAATAGAACATTCTCCATCACTTCCTGATGCAGGTATAAATTCAAATACAGGTACAGATTGACCATAGTATCCTGATTTTTGAGTAAGTGTTGTAGTTGTTGATGTTCCTCCAATTGTAAAGTAATCTGTTACTTTTGCATCATTTAATGCAGATTTCATTGCAGTAATTTGTTTTGCAATTGTATCTTGTGAAGATGCATCTACAGTATAACTAACTCCATTTACTTTTACAACATCTCCTGTTTCTAATACTGTAGGAATAGATATTGTATATACTCCTGCAGTTCCTGCTCCTGTACTATTATAATCAGATGGAACAGTTAATTTTCCCTCTTGATTTATTTTAGCTCCTGCAGTTTCTGCAACTGAATTTATTGCCCAATAAACTCCTTTATTAGCAAATCCTGTTGTTGCAACTGTAGCATTTAATTTTAAATCTTGTCCTTTGCTTACTGTTGCAGTTGATGGACTTACACTAACTGATGTTACTGCAATGTCATCTTGTTCAAATACAACTGCATTTTCAAATGGTGATGTAGAAAATACTCTCCATGCATGTAAGAAATGATTATTTTCTAATGTTGTAGGATTGTAGAATTCAGTTTGTTTTTCTCCTGATTCTGTATTTAATGCATAATCATAATCCATAAACCATTCTCTTGCAATTACAACTGCTGGTACTTTTGCAAGTGCAGTTTTTTCTGCATCTGTAAATGGTACATAAGCATCTCCTAATAATTCTGTTAATCTTGTAGTATCATGATCTGCAAATCCATCTATTAATGCAAGTTGAGTTTTCATTTCTGCATCATTTCTAAAATATGATGTTGCTAAAACTTCTGTTGTAATTTTAGCATCAAAATCAGTATTTACTATTGTTATTTGATCTTCAAATCTTGTTGCTCTTCTTAATCCTGCAGGATTGTAATTTGGAGATCTAAATGTCATTTTATTAGAAACTCCTTTCATTTCTGCAACTATTTCTCTTGTTGATTTTGTTGCAAAATCTGAAATTTTATATGATGTTACAGTACCATCTAATATTCTTCTACATAACATATATTTATCTACAATATATGTATCATATTTTAATGATTCATATAGCATTGCTATTGCATCATCAATATATGTAAATAAATCTTCTGTTTCAAATGCCATTGCAAGTTGTGCATCTGATGTTGTTGTTTGATAGAATTTTTGGAAATTTACCTCATGCATGTAATTTAATACATTAGGTACAACTGTTTGTAAAAATCTATCTTTATCTGTAAAGTTTGCATTATAATCATATACATTGCATAAATCATTTATGATTTCTCTTATTTGTTGTCCAAATCTTAATGTTCCTCTTGTTGTAAAGTTCCATGGATTATCCCATCCATTTCTTTTGATTACAGTAAGACCTATTAAGTTTACTGTATTTATGAAAGCATTTCTATATCTTTCATTGTTTATAATAATTTTTCCTATAGGTGCAATTGATTCTCCTTGTACAGGTAAATCAATTTCATCTCTTAATTCAGGTGTTACATTTATTATGTAACTTAATAACTCTGCACTTGATTTTGCAGATAATACATTTTTACTACCCATTTTAAATTCCTCCTTAAATTTCTTTTACATCAATTATTTCTTCTTCTTTTAGTTCTTCTTCCTTTTCTTCATCTTCTGATTCTTCTTTCTCTTCGCCTTTGAAAAATCTTTCTTTATATTTTCTTTTGATTTCATCTCTTTCTGCAACAACTTCATCATATGCAGATTTTTCAACTTTTTCAGAATCATCTGATACATCCATTGAATCTTCAATATCTTCTAAAAGTTCAATTTTTAAATCTTCATCAGATATTTTTTCATCAATTTTTGATTTAAATTCTTCTTTACTTAATTTCATTTACTTTTCCTCCTTTCTTTCCATTTTATCCTCAATTATTGATAAACGAGTGTTGATAGATTGTAAGGTATCTAGCATATTTTTCATTGTAGTATTTTGAAAGTAGATTAAATACCCAACACATACAATTCCTATTCCTGTATTTGTGATAAGGTTTACGATTTCTTCCATATTATAATCTCCTTTCTTAAATATTATAATTTACATATAACATAAAAACAAAATTTTGTCAATAAAAAAGACATATTATATTTTAAAATATAATACATCTTTTTTTGAAAAATCGCCCAATGATTTTTACATTTATTATTTTATTATAAATCTTTTATCTTGTCAATATATTTTTCTTTTTTCTCTTAATTTTCTTGCAAATATTGCCCATGGAAATTTTTTCTTTATAATTTCTGTAGGTGTTGGAGGTACAGGTTGACCATCATAAATGTAAGGTCCTCCAATTTGATTTGGTAATCCTAAAGGAGTTGCAGGATCTGATGAATTTGCATATCCATATCTGAAACTTTGACCATATATAAGCATTTCAAGTTCTATATGTACATGGTATCCTGTTGAGCCTGTTCCTGATGGATTTCCCTCAAGTCCTATTTGTTGTCCTTGCAATACATGATCTCCTACACTATATCCTGATATAGGAGATAAATCTCCATAAAGCCATGTAGTTCCATCTAAACTCTGTATAATGATATAGGGTCCATATCCTGATCCTGTTGTTCCGTTTGGATCTACAAATATTACATCTCCCTCTTTCATATTATATACAGGATTTATTCCTCCTGTTGATAAATCAAGTCCTGCATGTATATGTCCTGATCTAGGTTCTCCCCAATATCCTGTAATATAAAAATCTTGATTTATAAATGGTGCTAAACTGCATGGAGTTGCCATAGTTTACCTCCTATTCTATATCAATATGTACTGCATTTCCCATATTTGTATTATTTGTGTATGTATATCTTGCTCTACCATTTGCAACATATTCTTTACATATTTTTAATACTCTATCTTTTGATCCTACTGTTGCAACTATATCTGATGCTTTTCCTCTTACATGTCTTGAATCTGGTACTCCTTGTACCTCTTTATTATGTCTTGCACATCTTGTTCCTGATGTTACAATTACAGGACATCCTAATCTTTCCCTTATTTCATCTAATATTTTTACAAGTTTTAAATTTATATTATTTAAACCACATCCACATTTACATGTAAATTCTTCTTTTTTAAAATATTTTATATTATCCCATGATAATGAAAAATTATCTCTTGCATTATTTGTTATTGGTCCTGCTACTCCATCAGGATATACTCCATATTTTCTCTGTTCTTCTTTTATTACCTCTACTAATTTTGCATCTGTTTTTGGTCCATAAATTCCATCTACTACAAGTCCATAATCTCTCTGAAAATTCTCATATGCAGATATTGTTCCATTCCCTACTAAGCCATCAATTTTACCCTCATAATATCCTAAAAATTTTAAATTCATTTGTCTTTGTACTACATTTAACATATTTCTTCACTCCTTTTATTTTTATAAAATTCTTTGATCTTTTTGTCTATCATATACATTATTATACTCATATTATAATCAAATGTAAAGTTTACATTGTATTTATATTCAAATGTTGCATATTTATTTTCTGATAAATACATATAAATCTTATATATTCTAAAATCTATCCATTCTACATCAAATACAATTTCATAATCATATTCTTCATCTAATCTATCTAATATTTGTTGTTCCATGTTACAATTCCTTTCCTATATAACTTTCAATATATTTTTTTAAATTGTGTCTTATACCCCATGAATTTTCTTTTAATATTTTTATTAATTCTTCTCTTGTAAGTAATGTACATTCCCATTCTGTTTCATCAAATCCAAAACAACTACAATGACCTCCCTCTAGTAAAACATATTCATCATATTTAATATCAGGTAAATCTTCAAGTAAAATAATTCTATCCATTGAATAATCTAAAGGACTTGTACTAGCATATAAAATATTATGAGGTAATATAATTTTACCTTTTATATCATATTTTTTCATAATTTATTCCTCCTCTACTATAAATAATAATTTATCATCTTTTATAATTTTAAATTTACATTTATCTGATTTAGAAATTTTATCAAATATTTTATCCATTGTATAAAAAAATTGTCCATATCCTCTTCTTCCTTTTTTTATTACAAGGCTGATCGAAAGAACGATACTATACTACGGACTACAC
>JAZQTI010000004.1:0-11426 GCA_045630665.1 Candidatus Scatovivens sp. | reverse complement strand
ATTTACTACTGTATTTCCTTGTTCTTCTACATTTGCTTCTAATATATATTCTATTCCTATTTCTAAATCATAAGATGTTAATTTTAATTCATTATCATTTGTTTGAATAAGTATTCCTTCTAATATAGGCATTGTTGTTTTAGAGGCTACACCATTAATAACAGAACTAATACCTTTAAGGATTTTTTCTTTTTCACAAATAACTCTCATTTTATTTCTCCTTTAATTAAATAATATTAATAGTAGTATTAGTTATAGGGGGTGTGAATTCCGTGGATAACTCCGCAAACCCCTTATTTCCCTAACAAAAACTATGTGTAAAACTTTGTGAATAAAATTTGTTTTTATCCACATTATTCAATATCATTTGTGAATTCTTAGTTATTAACAAGTTTTGTACAAGTTTTTCACATCACCTTGTGGAAAACCTATCTAGCTTTTCCGTAAGTGTTAATAGCTCCTCTTTAGTAGAAAAATATGTTTGCAAAACATAAATTTTGTTTTTACTCGATTTTCATTTATATTTAAATTAATTTGAATCTTGGATAATGTTTTTCACACTTTCCACAATTAATTTTGTATTTGTTTTTTCTTTTATTTCTTTTTCGATTTTTGTTACGGCATGCATTACTGTTGTGTGATCTCTATTTCCAAAATCAGCACCTATTTTTGGGAATGACATTTGTGCAACTGTTCTACACAAATACATTGCGATTTGACGAGGAAATGCAATATCATTAGATTTTTTTGAAGATATAATATCTTTCTTATCTATATTAAAGTATTTTGCAACTACCTCTTGTATGTAATCTGAAGATATTACCTTTTCTTTTTGTAATACTATGTCATTAATTGATTTTTCTGCTATTTCTATTGTTATAGGGCTATGAGTTAATGATGCATAAGCAACGATTTTATTTAGGGCCCCTTCAAGTTCACGAATATTTGAATCTATTTTTGTAGCAATAACTGATAATATATAATCATCAATTATTATTTTATCTGCTTGTACTTTTTTTCTAAGAATTGCTAGACGTGTTTCATAGTCAGGCATAGAAATATCAGCAAGTATCCCCCATTCAAATCTTGATTTTAATCTTTCTTCTAATAAAGGAATATCTCTTGGTGGTTTATCACTAGAAATAATTATTTGTTTTCCATTTTGATGTAATGTGTTAAATGTGTGGAAAAATTCTTCTTGTCCTGTTTTCTTCCCTGCTATAAATTGAATATCATCTATTAATAAAACATCTATATTTCTATATTTGTTTCTAAATAATTCATTTTTATAATTTGCATCTTTTATTGAATTTACTAATTCATTAATAAATTGTTCAGATGTTACATATAAAATTTTTGTATTAGGATTATTTTTTATAATTTTATTTCCTATAGCATGCATTAAGTGTGTTTTTCCTAAACCAACTCCCCCATATATAAATAATGGATTATAAGCAGTAGCTGGTGATTCAGAAACAGCAAATGCAGCTGCTTGAGCAAATTTATTATTATTTCCTATTACAAAATTATCAAATGTATATTTTGGATTTAAGAAACTATTACTATAGTTTTCAGTATTTATAAAGTCAGTTTTTTCTTCTACAATTGTTTGACTTTGGTTATCTTCTGTTTTTTCTATGATTTCTAGTTCACAATTTTTATTAGTTATAAAGTTAAATGTATTAGAAACTAAATCAAATAATCTTGATTCTATAGCATCTTTTTGCATTTTTGAAAGAGCAACAAGAACGATTTTGTTATCTGATATTGATTGAATTTCTAAGTTTTTAATCCAAGTTGTATATGAAATAGTTGTCATCTCTTCTTTTAAAAGATCTTTTGCTTTTGTAAGTAAATCGTTTTTATCAGAATACATCCCCTAAAAAACCCCATCCTTTCTATAGTATATTTATCCACATAGTTGTCCACATATGTATTTGGAAAACTTGAATCCTCAAGGTTTTTCGGAATTAACATACTGTGGAAAACTAAAAAAAGTTCTTTTTATCCATTGTGCTCATATAATATCAAAAAAGTTTTTAAAAAACAAGTTAAAAATCAAATTAATTAGAATATTTAAAAAATAAAAAGTATAAAAGAGAAAAAGAGAGTTTGAATAGTATTTTTTATATAAAAGATATTATAAAAAATATAAAATAAAAATACTAAATTTTGCGAAGTGCTTGTCTTTTTTTGAGTTTTTATAGTATAATCTCTATTACTGTGGATAAATATGTTATTTATTACAAATAAAAATTGTTTAAAAATAAAATTTATATAAATTAGGAGGTGCAAAATGAAAAGAACATACCAACCAAAAAAAAGACAAAGAAATAAAGTTCATGGTTTCAGAAAAAGAATGCAAACTAGAGCTGGAAGACAAGTTTTAAAAGCAAGAAGAAATAAAGGAAGAAAAAGAATTTCTGTTTAAAAATAAAGAAGGGGCTATTTGACGCCCTTTTTTTATTAAAATTTGTATTAATTACTAAGTTCTCAAAAAACGTCAAGCACAGATAATACTAATATTTGAAGTATTTTAAAATATTATATTATAGAAAGGAATATAGTAATTATGAAAAACACAATTATGATTAAAAAAAATTACGAATTCAAAATGCTATTTTCTAAGGGAAAATTCTATTATGGCGATTTTATACACATGTATATTAAGAAAACAAATTCTTCTATTAATAAATTTGGAATTGCAATTTCAAAAAAACAGGGGAAAGCTGTGAAGCGTAATAGAATAAAAAGATTAATTAGAGAAAATTATAAAAATTTTGAACCAAAATTAGAAAAAGGAATTCAAATTTTAATTGTTATAAATAAAGATAGAAATATATCAGAAATAACATTTAAAGATATTGAAAATAACTTTTTAAGAACATTGAAAAAAGCGGATATATTGGTGAAATAATATGAAAAAAATACTTATAAAATTAATAATTTTTTATCAAAAAGCAATATCACCATGGCTAGGACCAAGGTGTAAATTTGAACCAACATGTTCCGAATATACAAAACAAGCAATAGAGAAATATGGAGCAATTAGAGGCACTATAAAAGGTTTAAAAAGAATTTTGAGATGTAATCCATTTTCAAAAGGTGGATATGATCCGTTAAAATAGGAGGACAAAATGCTTAATTTTTTTGCAAACACATTTGGCTATTTATTAAATGCAATTTATGGTGTTGTAAGTAATTATGGTATTGCTATAATTATATTTACACTTATTGTAAAAGGTATAATGCTACCAATTTCTATCAAACAACAAAAAACAATGAAAAAATCTGCTAAAATTCAAAAGGAAGCAAAAATAATACAAGAAAAATATAGTAATGATCAAGTAAGACAAAGCCAAGAACTTATGGAACTTTATAAAAGGGAAAATATGAGCCCTTTTAGTGGTTGTTTAAGTTCAATTGTACAAATCATTTTAATTTTATCTGTATTTTATTTAGTAAGTAGTCCTTTAACATATATGAAAAAAGTAGATCCTACTTTAATTAGTTCATATGAAGCAGAAATAAAAGAAGAAAGAGGAGAAGAAAACTTAGGTTATTCTGAAATTGCTATTATAAAAGAAAAAGGTGCTGAAGACAGCAATGTATACATTAATATGGAATTTTTAGGATTAGATTTAAGTGATATTCCTTCACAAAATCTTTCTGATTGGAAAGTTTATGTAATACCAGTTTTATATGTTATTACATCATTAATATCAATGAAGTTAACAACAAATATGAATACAAATAAAGAAGAAACTAAAGAAGAGATAGTTATCAAAAAAGAAGAAAATGCAAACAAAGAAGAGAAAAAAGAAGAACAAGAAGATATGATGGAAGAAATGAACAAACAAATGAGATTCATGATGCCATTGATGACAGTAAGTATTGCATGTATAGCACCATTAGGTTTGGCACTTTATTGGTTAGTAAGTAATTTACTAATGATATTCGAAAGAGTTGTACTAAATAAATTTTTCAAAGAAGGGGAAGAAGTAAATGGATAATAAAGTATATGTTTTTGAAGGAAAAACATCAACAGAAGCTATTGAGAAAGGTTTAAATGAATTAAAAGTATCAAAAAGCAAAGTTGATATAAAAATATTAGAATCAGAAGATAAAAGAAGCTTTTTCAGCATTTTAACTCCAAGGGTTGTAAAAGTTGAAATGAGATTAAAAGATATGCCAGAAGAACCAAAAACAGAAGTAAAAGAAAATAAAGCAGAACCAAAAAAAGTTGTTAGATCAGAAAATGTAGATAATACAGAAGCAATAAATAGTACAAAAAAATTCTTGGATGAATTTATTGAAAAATTACCAAGTAAAGAATTATCTTATGAAATAAAAGATGAAGGAAATGCAATTAAAGTTGACATAAAAGGTGAAGATACAGGCTATTTAATAGGGTATAGAGGAGAAGTTTTAAACAGTATTCAAACAGTTTTATCAAATATTGCATCTAAATCTAGTAAAGAAAAAGCTAGAGTAATAGTTAATATTGGTGGATTTAGAGAAAAAAGAGAAAAAGATTTACAAAACTTAGCAGTAAAAATTGCTGGTACTGTAATAAAAACAAAAAAATCAATAACATTAGAACCAATGTCAGCATATGAAAGAAAAATCATTCATACAAAATTACAAGAAAATGATAAAGTTAAAACATATAGTGTTGGTGAAGAACCATACAGAAAAGTTGTAGTTTCTTTAAAATAAGATAGAGAAAGAAGATTCAGAGTAAATTCTGAATCTTTTTTATTTGCAAAAAACGTAAAACTCTAGAAAGAACTGTAAAAGCTCAAAAAAGATATTGCATAATTATGTATACTATGATATAATATAGGCTGATTTTTAATGGGTAAAAAATAAAGAAAAAGAGGAATATAGATGAATAATACAATAGTTGCAATTTCTACAGCACCAGGAATAGGTGGTATAGGAATAATTAGAATGAGTGGTGAAAACTGCTTTGAAGTGTTAGAAAAAATATTTAAACAAAAAAATGCTCAAGATATAGAGGAGATAAAAGGATATTCTATAAAATATGGAAACATTGTTGAAAATGATCAAATAATTGATGAAGTTTTAGTTTCATATTTTAAAGCACCAAAAAGTTATACAGCAGAAAATATGTGTGAAATAAATTCACATGGTGGTGTTGTTATAATGAATAAAATTCTTGATTTATGTATAAGAAATGGGGCAGAGCTTGCTGAACCTGGTGAATTTACAAAAAGAGCATTTTTAAATGGAAGAATGGATCTTTCACAAGCAGAAGCTGTAATTGATATAATAAATGCAAAAACAGACAAAGAAGCAAAGATTTCATTAGAGCAACTAGAAGGAAATCTATCAGAAAAGATAAAACAAATAAGAAAAACAGTTATTTCTGTGATGGCTGACATCGAAGCAACTATAGATTACCCTGAATATGATTTAGAAGAAGTCACAAATGCCAAAATTTCGAAAATTTTGGACGAGGTAGATATAATACTTGACTCATTAGAAAAAAGCTTTTATAATGGCAAAATTTTGAGAGAGGGAATTAATACAGCTATAATAGGAAGACCAAATGCTGGAAAATCATCTTTATTAAATTTAATTCTAAATGAGGAAAGAGCTATTGTTACTGATATAGAAGGAACAACAAGAGATACTATTGAAGAATATATTTCAATAGATGGTGTACCTTTAAAAATAATAGATACAGCAGGAATAAGAGATGCAAGCGATGCTGTTGAGAAAATAGGTGTAGAAAAAGCAATTGAAATTGCTAAAAAAAGTGATATCGTTATTGCTATTTTTGATATAAGTAGAGAATTAAATAAAGAAGATAAAGATATATTAAAATTATTGGAAGATAAAAATTCAATAATTCTATTAAATAAAATAGACTTAGATAGAAAGATAGATATAGAAAGTATAAAAGCAGTAAATAAACCAATAGTTGAAATATCAACAAAAACTAGAGAAGGATTAGACGAATTATACTCAGAAATATCTAAATTATTTAAATTAAAAGAAATTGCAAACGATGGAGAAACAATTGTAAGTAATGTTAGACACAAAAACATTATAATAAATTCAAGAAAAAACCTAAATAAAGCAAGAGAAACAATTTTAAATAATATGCCTATAGATATAATTTCAAGTTATTTAAAAGAAATTATAGAAGAATTAGGAAAGATTACTGGGGAGACGGTTACAGAAGATGTTATTTCAGAAATATTCTCAAAATTCTGTCTAGGAAAATAAAAACAATTGTTCTTGTTTCACGATTGACATTTTGTAAAAGGTTCATAAGTTAACCTAAAAAACTTAAAAATAAATTTAAATGGGAAGTATAAATAAAATGAATTATGATGCTGGAAAATATGATATAGCTGTTATTGGTGCTGGACATGCTGGATGTGAAGCGGCGCTTGCAGCAGCTAGATTAGGAATGAAAACATTATTGTTTTCTATAAGTTTAGAATGTATAGCGAATATGCCATGTAATCCTCATATAGGAGGAACATCAAAAGGTCACCTTGTTAGAGAGATTGATGCTCTGGGTGGAGAAATGGGAAAAAATATTGATAAAACAATGATACAATTAAGAATGTTAAATACTTCAAAAGGACCTGCTGTACATTCATTAAGAGCACAAGCTGATAGAAAAAGATATCAAGCTGAAATGAAATACACTTTAGAAAAACAAGAAAATTTATATGTTAAACAAGCTGAAATTGTTGATATAAAAGTTGAAGATGGAAAGATTAAAGCAGTAGAAACAAATTTAGGTGCAATATATAATGTTGATTGTGTTATTCTAGCTACAGGAACATATTTAAGAGGTAAAATATTTATAGGTGAAGCCTCTTATGAAAGTGGACCCGACGGAGTTGCTGCAGCAAATAAATTATCAGAAACATTAAAGAAGTTAAATATAGAAATTCAAAGATTTAAAACAGGAACACCAGCAAGAATTAACAAGAAAAGTATTGATTTTTCAAAAATGGAAATTCAAGAAGGGGATAATGATTTAGTACCATTTTCTTTTGAAGATGAAATGCCCCAAATTGATCAAATTCCATGTTGGCTAACTTACACAAACGAAAGAACACATGAAATAATCAGAAAAAATCTACATAGATCACCATTATATGGGGGAGAGATAGAAGGAACAGGACCAAGATATTGTCCATCAATAGAAGATAAAGTTGTAAGATTTGCAGATAAAGAAAGACATCAAATATTTGTAGAGCCAGTTGGTGCAGATACTAATGAAATGTATATACAAGGAATGAGTTCATCTCTTCCAGAAGATGTACAAATAGCAATGTATAGAACGCTTCCAGGATTAGAAAATTGTGAATTTACTCGTCCTGCATATGCTATAGAATATGATGCAATAGAACCATCACAATTAAGAAGCTCATTAGAACTAAAAGCTATAAGTGGAATGTTTTTTGCAGGTCAAATAAATGGAACATCAGGATATGAAGAAGCGGCTGCACAAGGCTTAATTGCTGGAATTAATGCGGTTCAAAAAATAAAAGGAAAAGACCCAATAATATTAGATAGATCAGATGCTTATATAGGAGTTTTAATAGATGACATAGTAACCAAAAGTACACAAGAACCTTATAGAATGATGACATCTAGAGCTGAATATAGATTACTATTAAGACAAGATAATGCAGATTTAAGATTAACTGAAATAGGATATAATGTAGGATTAATATCAGAAGAAAGATATCAAAGGTTTTTAACAAAAAAAGCTGAGATAGAAAAAGAAATAGAAAGATTAAAGACAACAAATGTAAAACCAAATGAAGAAACAAATAAATTTTTAAAAGAACAAGGAACAACTGAAATAACTGCAGGAACAAAGCTTTCAGAACTATTAAAAAGAACAGAAATTACATATAAATCTTTAGCTGAAGTTGATAAAAAAAGACCAGAATTAGATAGACAAGTAACTGAAGAAGTCGAAATTATGGTTAAATATGATGGTTATATAGAAATGCAAAAAAGACAAGTAGAAGGATTTAAAAAATTAGAAAAGAAACTTCTTCCTGAGAACTTAGATTATAGTACAATAAAAGGTATTAGATTAGAAGCACAACAAAAATTAAACAAATATAAACCATATTCAATAGGACAAGCCTCAAGAATATCAGGGGTTTCGCCAGCAGATATATCAGTTCTTTTAATATATCTAGAACAATTGAAAAAGAAAAAGTAGAAGGTGAAAATATGAGTTTTGAAGAATTTAAAATAGAGTTTTTAAAACAAGCTTCAAAAAATGATATAAGTGTAACAGAAAAAGAATTGAACGAATTATATCAATATATGAATGGAGTAATAGAGTGGAACGACAAAATAAATGTTACAGCAATAACTGATGAAAAATTGTTTATCGTGAAACATTTTATTGACTCTCTTCTTATAAACCAGTATTTGGAAGGAAAAGAGAGTTTAATAGATATTGGAACAGGAGGAGGATTTCCTGGAATACCACTTAAGATATTGAATGAAGATGTTAAATTTACATTAGTTGATTCTATAAATAAGAAATTAAATGTAATAAGAGATTTATCTGAAAAAATAGGATTTAAGAAATTAGAAATAATACATACGAGAGCTGAAGATTTAGCAAACAAAAAAGAATATAGAGAATGTTATGACTTAGCTACAACAAGAGCTGTTTCAAATTTATCTACGATATTAGAATATATGTTACCATTTGTTAAAGTGGGAGGATATGCTATTTGTATGAAAGGACCTAATTATCAAGAAGAATTAAAAGAAGCAGAAAAAGCAATTCAAATTTTAGGGGGAAAATTAGATAAAATAGAAACCTTTAATATTGAAGGTGAAATGGAAAGAAATGTTTTAATAATTAAGAAAATAAAAATGACACCAAAAAATTATCCTAGAGGTCAAGGAAAGCCAGTTAAAGAGCCGATTAGATAAGAATGTTGCATGTGCAACATTCTTTTTTTATTTTTTTAATAAAAGTTATTAAAATGAATTGACATATTGTTAAAATTTTTATATTATTATAAAGTAAAAATTAGAAATAACAAAAATCATAAGGAGGGATTTACTTTGGGAAGAGTAATATCAATTGCAAACCAAAAGGGTGGAGTTGGAAAGACTACAACCGCAGTTAATCTAAGTACTATATTAGCAAAAAAAGGAAAGAAAGTAATGTTAATTGATGCAGACCCACAAGGAAATGCATCAAGTGGTTTAGGACTAGAAAAAGAGGTAGAAAATTCATTATATGATGTATTAATAAATGATGTAGATATTTTATCAACATTACAAGATACATGTGTAAAAACTCTAAAAGTATGTCCTTCAAATATGGATCTTGCAGGAGCTGAAGTAGAGCTTGTTTCTCAAATGTCTAGAGAACAAAGATTAAAAGAAAAAGTAGATACAGTTAAAGATCAATTTGATTACATTATAATAGATTGTCCACCATCACTTGGATTAATTACATTAAATGCATTTACTGCATCAGACTCTGTTTTGATTCCGGTACAATGCGAATACTATGCGTTAGAAGGGTTAGGGCAACTTTTAAATACAATAAATCTTGTTAAGAAACATCTAAACAAAAGTTTGGAAATAGAAGGCGCAGTTCTTACAATGTACGATATGAGAACAAATTTATCAAATCAAGTTGTAAAAGAAGTAAAAAGATATTTTGAAGATAAAGTTTATAAAACTGTTATTCCTAGAAATATAAAATTAAGTGAAGCTCCAAGTTTTGGAATGCCAATAACTTTGTATGATGCTAAATCTAAAGGCGCTAGAGCATATGAAAAATTAGCAAGAGAAGTTATAAAAAATGATGAAATAAGAAATAATGGTGGGGAGGAATAAATATGGCAGCGAAAAAAACTGGATTAGGAAAAGGATTGGATGCTTTGTTTAGTACTCCAATAGTAGAAGAAGTAAATCAACTAGAACTTGTTAAAAACTTAAATATCAATGAAATTGAGCCAAATAAAGCTCATGCTAGAAAGATTTTTGATGATGAAGCAATAGAAGATTTATCAAATTCTATTAAAGAATATGGAGTTATTCAACCAATTATAGTAAGTAAAAAAGAAAATTACTATGAAATAATAGCTGGTGAAAGAAGATGGAGAGCCTCAAAAAGAGCTGGATTAACTGAAATACCAGCGATTATCAGAAATGATGATGAACAAAGAAATAAAGAAATTTCTTTAATAGAAAATATACAAAGAGAAGATTTGAATCCTATTGAAAAAGCAAGAGGAATCAAATTATTGATGGACGAATATGACCTTACACAACAAAAAGTTGCAGAAAAATTAGGAAAAAGTAGAAGTAGTATTGCTAATACAGTAAGAATTTTAAATTTAGATGAAAGAGTAATAAATTTAGCATTAGAGGGTAAACTAACAGAAGGTCATTGCAAATCATTAATGTCAATTGATGATCCAGAAAGACAATATAAAATGGCTCTATACATAATAGAATCAGGTGATTCTGTTAGAGAAGCTGAAAAGAAAATGAAAGTAAGAAAAAAAGCAAGTAAAAAGAATGACAAATATATACCAATATATAGAGATATAGAAGATAGATTTCAAGGTTTTTTCGGAACAAAAGTTAAATTAGATGCAGGAGAAAGAAAAGGAAAAATTATTATTCAATATAACTCAAATGATGATCTAGAGCGAATTTTAGGATTAATAAAATAGGGATGTGATATAAAATGGAAAGCATTTTAGAGTTTTTAAAAACAGATAGTTTCTTAATAATATCCTTCATAATTAATATTGTTTTAGTTGTTATCACTATAATTAATATACTTATGTTAACTAAAACTAATAAAAAATATATTAAATTTATGAAACAACTTGGAAATGGTAGCAATTTAGATGAAATGTTAAAAGATTATCTAAGAGATGTGAAGGAAATAAAAAGAGATAATTCTGAAATCAAAGCATATTATACAAAATTAGATAGTGATATAGCTTCATGTATTCAAAAGGTTGGGTTAGTTAGATATAATGCTTTTAGAGACGTTGGAAGTGATTTGAGCTTTGCAATAGCTCTATTAGATGGAAATGATACAGGTGTTGTTTTAAATGGACTATATGGTTCAGATTCGTCTAATATATATGCAAAACCTGTGAAAAATGGAGTATCAACATATCAATTATCTGAAGAAGAAAAATATGCATTAGAGATAGCTGAACAAAATAAAAATTTTATAGCAAAAAATAGACGTAATTAAAAAATAAAAGGATATAAAACGAATAAATCGATTTATATCCTTTATTTTTTTGTATATGATAAATTACATTAAAAAAGTTTTAAAATGTCTTAAAATTGATTTTGAGAGTTAAATAAATAGATAATATTGAGATAAAAGATGCGTTTTTTATTAATAA
>JAZQTI010000003.1:0-14413 GCA_045630665.1 Candidatus Scatovivens sp. | reverse complement strand
ATAATTAATTGTATTAAAGTTATAGAATGTGTATTTGATGTTTCTTCTACATTTTCTTCATTTTTCGGTTCATTTGATAAGTTGTTTTCATATAATTTTTTATCATTTGAGTCTTTTTCTTCCATTATTATTTCCTCCTTTTTAATAATGCCTATTTATATCTTAACATTTAATAAAAAAAATTCCAACACTTTGTTGTATTTTTTCTTAATTTGACAATTTACATAATTTTTTTATATAATATATATATATATATATTATTTTTTAGGAGAATTGCCTATGACACATGATCAAAATATATTAGTAGAAAAAGTTTTGCTTCCAGCAATTATCACTTTTTATGAAGGTACAAATTTAAAAAATATTACACAATGTGTTAGAGATTATTTTTTTAATTTTTGTTTAAACTATGGTTCTGATAAAAATGAAACATTAAATTACCTAAATTCAATGTTACCTGAAAAAATCAGAGTAACCGAAAATACTTTAAGGGTTCCCAAAAATGAACGAAATCAAAAAAAATTCACTTTAGATTGTTTATATGGATATATGCTTGAACAACACATGATATTTGATTCCCAAAAACAAAGTGAATCAATTTTAAGATTCAGCGAATTAACAGGTATAGAAACTAGCTTTATAATTTCCGTTATAAGTAAAAGAATTTTAGAAGATAAAAAGCAATTAATTGAAAATGCAATATATCCCACATTAAATTCACCAACTCACCCTATTTCCGGTGAAGAACGAACAGCTGCTATAGCAGAATTATCATCTGATTTAGATGTACCTGTTGAATATATGGAAAAAGTTTTAAAAAATAAAGAAAGACAAGAAAGATTAAAAAAAGAAAAATTAGAAAAAAAATCTCAAGAACATGAATGTAAATAAAATAAAACAATTCTCAAACTAAAATTAAAAAATATCCTATTATATTAAATAAAATAAAGAAAAAAAGATATATAAATTATATTTATATGTCTTTTTTATTTTTTTAAACATGTGTAATATGTGAAATCTTGCTTTTTTTATTATTTTATTGTATAATACGTTTACATAATAATATATCTCGCCAAATTAATGGAGGTGAAATTATGGCAAGAACCAGTAAGCATCTTCGTAAAACTCGGCCACTAAGTGAAGTGTATCGTTTGTCCAAAGAGCTTGCTACCGAGTATGCAAACACAACGCCTGAACGAGCAAGGAGTATCTTGACAGAAAAGTACAATCTCACAACAAATGCGTACTACACTTTGCTGGAAATGGCAATCACACATCATTTAGTTTCAAACAAGATGGTACAGAAAATCCGGGAAAAGATTGTGGCAAATCAGAAAAGTCACAAAAACTCTGGAATTTCCAGTATCAACAAGTACAACCGTCTCGAAGAAAGTAGAAAGAATTACTCTGCATTTTCCAAAGTTGATATCCGGTATATTGCAACCTATTTTGCAAATCATCCGGAAACATCTAAGGAATCCATTGCAAGTATCTTCTGCTTCACGAGCACACAAGTACTTGATCAAGTTCTACTCAGAGCTTGCAAGGAACTCATCATTTCAGACAAGGTATTCGAAGCAATCAAAAAGCGTGGCCTAGAATCTGCCACACCGGAAAAGCTACCTAAAAGCCAAGAGTTTTTTGATAACCTTACTGCATATCGTGCTGAGGTCAAAAGACAGCAACGAAAAGAGAAACCGTTCTTTTGAAAGTAACTCTTAATTGCCAAGAAAAGCCAATCCCAAAAGGATTGGCTTTTCTCTTTTTAATTTATTGCTTTATATATGAAATCTATTATAAATAATATTGTAAAAATATATATTATTGGTGAAACTTCTTTATGTTTTTTATCTGCAATTTTTACTAAAATATAAAAGAAAAATCCAAATTGAATTCCTGTTGTAATTGAATATGATAAAGTCATCATAATGATTGTAAAAAATGCAGGAATTGCTACTACAACATCTTTCCAATCTATTTTTAGAATGCTTTCAATCATTGATACTCCAACAAACATTAATATTGGAGCTATTGCAGACATTGGAACACAAGCAACTATTGGAGCTAGAAAAATTGAAAGAGCAAAACATATTGCAGCAGATACTGCTGTTAAACCTGTTCTTCCTCCAGCGTCAATTCCAACTGTACTTTCAACATAAGTTGTAAGATTACTTGTTCCAAAAAAAGCTCCTAGCATCGTTCCTAAAGAATCACATACTAATGCCCTTTCTAAATTTTGAGGTAAATTTCCATTTTCATCAATTTTAAAAATACCAGCTTTTTTTCCTGTTCCAATAAAAGTTCCTATTGTATCAAATAAGTCAGAAATTATTAATGTAAATAATGTCATAACCACAGTTACTAAACCTGCTTTTGCATTTAATAATCCTTCAAAATCTAATTTAAAAAATGTTGGTTCTATTGATGGTAATAATTCATAATTTGCAAAGTTTGGTAACTTTGTCACACCTAGAAATATTCCTATTATTGTTGTTAATAATATTGATACTATGTATGCACATTTAACTTTTTTTGCAACTAAAAATCCTGTTATTATAAGACCTATTAATGATAATATTACAGCTGGACTTCCAAATGTTGAAACCTGAGGTACAACATCAGCTGCATTTGCAATTCCATTTTGAACTGAACTAACAGAAAATTCAATTATTCCTGAACTTTTCAATCCTATATATGTAACAAATAATCCAATTCCAACAGTTATTGCTTCTTGCATAAATTCTGGTATTGCTTTAATAGCTTTTTTTCTAACATTAGTAACTGTTATTAAAACATTTGCTATACCACATATAAATACCATTGCCAGACCTTGTTGCCATGTAAAACCTAGTGTTCCACAAATTGTATATGTAAATAAAGCATTTAGTCCTAAACCAGCACTTGTAACATAAGGTACATTTGCAATTAATCCTAATAACAATGTTCCTACAATTGATGCCAAAATTGTTGCCATATATACAGCACCATAATCCATTCCTGCTTGAGATAATATTGCTGGATTTATGAATATAATATAAGACATTGCCATAAATATTGTAAATCCTGCAATAAACTCTGTTCCTATTGTTGTTTTATTTTCTTTTAATCTAAAAATCTTGTCTAACATAAAACTGCCTCCAATTTATTACAATACAATATTAAATTCTATGCTTTCCATAAACCATGTAAATTACAGTAAGCATATACTGCTTCAATTTCATCTCCATCACAAATTAAAAAACAAACTTCTGGTTTTTCATTTGGTTTTAAGGCTTTTCTTTGGTTTCCAAATTTTGTTTGAATTGATACCCATTCAATATAATGTTCTTCTTGCATTGGATGTTCTACTTCTCCAACTTTAACTGTTACTTTATTTCCTTCTACACTATATACTGGAACATGTTTTTCTCTTGATGCATCAACTGTTCCTGGTACTATTTCTTTCATAGCTTCTCCACAGCACATAACTGGAACTCCAGATTCTTTCACTGCTGCAACAATATTTCCGCAGTGTTCACATTTTAAAAATTTTTGATTCATAATAAAATCTCCTCCTTATAATTATTTATATAAATTTTTTATATTTTTTTAGTAAATATTTCTCTACCTAATCCGCATATAGGACAAACAAAATCTTCTGGTAATTCTTCACCATAATATACATATCCAC
This sequence comes from Candidatus Scatovivens sp., assembly GCA_045630665.1. Classification (GTDB taxonomy): domain Bacteria; phylum Bacillota; class Clostridia; order TANB77; family CAG-508; genus Scatovivens. Next base: position 10,743 of record JAZQTI010000003.1, on the reverse strand, counting down.
ATGCACCACAAACCCATGCTGTATTTCCATTTTCTGTTTTAACTTTTAATAATTCATTTTTATGTTCTTGATAATATGCATATGTCATTTCTTCTTTATTATTATAAACATCAGCTTCAATTAATCTACCTATAAATAATGTATGAGTTTCATTATCAATTGAGTCTATTTTTTCACAAATCATATATCCAATTGAATCATTTACAACTTTTACTTCATTTATTTCTGTTGTTTCTATATCTTTAAATTTATCTATATCTCTCATTGAATTAAACCCAAATGTTTTTATCACTTCTGGATTTACATCTTTACTTAGCACTGAAATAGCAAATTTATCATTATTTTTCAATAGCTCATTTGTGTAGTTCTTTTTCATTACAGATACTGCAATTAGAGGATTATCACCTGCACTAATTTGAGAAACAGCATCAACAATGCATCCCCCATTTTGTGTTGTAAGAACATACATACCTTGAGATATTTTTCTTGTTATATCCATATTCTTCATAAACATTTCTCCTTTCATTATATAAAAATAATATATATTATATTTATATTTTTTACAATAAAAAAACGATAAAATTACAATTTTATCGTTTCTTCTTTATTATATAAAAATTTATTTTGTTGTATTAATAAATCTTTGTAAAAATTCTTTTGTTTCTGATTTTTTTGGATTAACAAATATATCTTCAGAGCTCCCCTCTTCTAGAATAATTCCATTATGCATAAATACCACATGATTTGAAATTTCTTTAGCAAAAGCCATTTCATGTGTAACAATTATCATTGTAAATCCTTCTTCTGCTAGTTTTTTTATAACAGACAAAACTTCTCCAACCATTTGTGGATCTAATGCAGATGTTGGTTCATCAAAAAGTAGAACTTCTGGTTCAATTGCTAATGCTCTTGCAATTGCAACTCTTTGCTTTTGTCCACCAGATAATTGTTTTGGTTTAGCATTAATATAAGGTAACATCCCTACTTTTTCCAGATAAAATAAACTTTTTTCTTTAGCTTTTTCTTTATCTATTTTTAATACTTTTTCTAAACCAATCATACAATTTTGTAAAACATTCATATTTTCAAATAGATTAAAATTTTGAAAAACCATTCCAACTTTAGTTCTATAACTCGGGATATCTTTTGTTTCTAAAATATTTTCCCCCTCAAACAGAATCTCTCCACCTGTTGGATTTTCTAGTAAATTAATACATCTTAATAATGTTGATTTTCCTGATCCAGAAGCTCCAATAATTGATGTTATATCACCTTTTCTTACTGAAAAATTTATGTCTTTTAAAACTTCATGATTTCCAAATTTTTTAATTAAATGTTTGATTTCTATAATTTCTTTTTTCATTATTCAACCTCCTTTTTTGAAGGATATTTTAGTAGTCCACTTGTATATGCTAATGTATCTGTTGTTGAAAGTGAATAATCTTCAGGTCCATTTAATTTGTTTTCAACTAATCTTAATAATTTTGAGAAAAATACAGTCATACATAAGTACATAACCATTGTAATTGTGTATGCTTCAAAAAATGTATAATATGTTCCTGCTACTGATTTTGTCGCAAAGAATAATTCAACTGTTCCTATTACTGATAAAACACAAGTATCTTTTATATTAATTATTAAGTTATTTCCTATTTGTGGCATTATGTTTCTAGTCGCTTGAGGAAGAATTACATATAGCATTGTTTGAAAGTGATTCATACCAATTGCTTTTGCACCTTCTGTTTGTCCATCAGGTACTGATAAAATACCACCTCTTACAGTTTCAGCCATATATGCTCCAGTATTTATTGAAACAATGAAAAATGCTGCAAACCACATATCCATATTTATTTCAAAAAGTACTGCTGAACCATAATATATAAACATTGCTTGAACCATCATAGGAGTTCCTCTAAAAACTTCTACATAAATGTTCATTATAGTTTTTAAAATTTTTAAAAATATTCTTTTGAAAATATTATCTCTTTTTGATACAGGAATTGTTTGAATAATTCCTACAACAAAACCAATTACACAACCAATTACAGTTCCAACTAATGCAATTAAAAGTGTTGTTCCTGCACCTTTTAATAAAGACATTCCATAATTTTGAATAATAAATATAATTCTTCCAAAAAAATCTTGTGGTAAACTCATTATGAATTACCGTCCTTTCCTATTCTGATAAAGGTTGAACACTAATAGCAGTATTCATCATATTTTCAAAATCTGTAACATTAAGTTCAGCTAAAACTGAATTTAATTCTTGTAATAATTCAGAATTTCCTTTTTTCACAGAAATTCCAATATTAATTTCTTCTTCTGAAACTTCAAAATTATCTTCAGAATTTGTAAAATCTAAAATTTTCATAGTAGGATAAACTTTAGTTGCAGCCATTGCAGTTGGCATATCTGTTACAACCAAATCTGCTTTTCCTGATTCTAAAGCTACTAACATTTGTGGTGCTGTTTCCATAGCTGGTAAAATATTTGCATCTTTAATTTGTGGTAAACATACATCATACCAAACTGTATTTATTTGTGATGTACATGTTGCACTTTCAAGTCCTGCAACTCCTGTTGCATCTGCAAATGGTCCATCATTTTTTACTAAACCAACAATTGATGCATAATAATAAGGTGTTGTAAAATCAACTGTTTGTAATCTTTCAGCTGTTATAGATTGTCCAGCAATAACACAATCAATTTTATTTGATTGAAGAGCAACAGGAAGACTATCCCAATCTATTTGATGAATTTCTAATTCATATCCTAATTTTTCAGCAATTAATTTTGCCATCATAACATCATATCCATATGCATATTCTGAACTTCCAGCGATTGGAACTGCCCCATTTGAGTCATCTGATTGTGCCCAATTATATGGTGCATATGCACATTCCATACCAACTCTTAATATTTTTGTTTCACTTTCTCCTGTTTCGTTTGTTTGTGTTCCACATGCTGTTAATGAAAATAATCCTACAACTAGAATTAAAATAATAACTAAATTTCTTAAAATGTTTCTCATAATAAAACCTCCACTATATTTATTTTTTAAATATCTGTTAAGGATTAGTGGATTTTTTTATTTTTTATAATCCCAGCTGTTAGATTATTTTTTAATTGCTTTATAAATAGCCATTAAATTTAAAAATAAAAAAATTCGTGAATGACTACTTACATAGAACATTCACGAATACAATACTAATTTACATATCAAAATAAAGATATATTTAATATATCATTCGATTCTAGATAGCGCTCCACATAAGTGACAGTTCGTTACATATTTTGCAACGTCCCAGCAATATTTATTTAGACGATAAATATAACTTCGGCAATATTTCCTTTCAAACAAATATAGGAGTCTATTCCACTAAAATTGTTTTACTCTTAAATATCGCGACCTCTACCAATAGTCATTGGGGTTACCAATAACAGAATATTTAATTGTTTTAAAGTTTAGCATATTTATTTTTACTTGTCAACTATTTTATAAATAACTTTTTTATTCTATAAAAAAACTACCATTGAACCTAAAAAAATGTGATATATAAGAATTGAAATTATTATATATCCCACATTATTTATAATTCCTTCTTTCCAGCCATATTTTTTCTTTATTGCTAGTATTCCAACATAAATAATTGATGTTGCTGCATTCGCATAAACACCCATTAATAAATAAAATTCTATTTTGGGGTAAGAAACAACTTCTTGGGGTTGATTCAAATTAATTATATTAACCATCTCTAATAAAATTAATAAAAAAACTGCAGCCCAAATAATTATAAAAATTAATTTTCTTTTATTTTTTGTATTTATATATTCACTTTTTTCAGTATTATCTTCGTTCATACTTATTCTCCTTTTATTTACATATTAGAATAAATTAAGTATTTTTATAAAAATATTATATTTTATTTTATATTTTTTTACAATATTATTCATTATAATCAAGTATAATAAGCAATATTTTATTTATTTAAAAATATTTTTAATTTTTTTCAAAAAAGTGTTGACATCTTAAATTTTAAATTGTATAATAACACTTGTCAGTTGGAAAACTGATTGCCAGTAAAATGCAGATGTGGCGGAACTGGCAGACGCACAGGACTTAAAATCCTGCGGGACCTAAATCCCGTGCCGGTTCGATTCCGGCCATCTGCACCAAATCTTGAGAGAAATCTCAAGATTTTTTTTATTTCAAAATTATTTATCGTTATTTAAAAGCATTGATAATACTAGGTTTGGTGCCTAGTATTATTTTTTTCCTAATTTAACAGTATGTGTCATTATTTAAATTTTTTTATTATTTACCACCCACCTTAACACCCTCAAAAAACACCCTCTATTTTTAAATTTATTAAAAATAATATAAAAATATGTTTTTTTGTGTCAAAAATAGCTATATTTTGAACATAAAAAATAATCGCGCAAAAGAAGATGGGACAAGAGATTGCCGGATTATTTTTGAGAAAATTTTCAATGAAAATCAATGAAAATCAATGAATTTTAAAAATTTAATTTTTTTCGTGTTATCATGAAGTTAGTTCGAACAAAAAATATTTCTAGAAATTAAATTTATAAGGAGTGTTTTTATGAATAATAATGTAATTAATCAAACAAAAGATAAAAAATATACAAAAGCAGAATTAATAACAATTGATTCTATTAGAAGAGTAAAAAATCCATTTAGAATGATTACTGTTAAAGATGTTATGAAAGACTTAAATATATGTGAGACTGTCGCATATAAAACATTTAAAAGACCAGATTTTCCATCCATAAATGTAGGCAAAAATAATCAAGTAATGTTATTGGCTTATTTATTATGGAAAATGGAAAAAAGAGATTAGGAGGTGTTTATATGGCTGCTATACATACACAAGAAGGTACAGTTTATTATGAAAAAACAAGAAATCGTTGGAGATGTGATTATAAAATTTTAGATCCCGATACATCTAAATTTATAAGAAAAACAAAAACATTTCGTTCTGAACAAGATGCAAGAGATTTTTTTTCAATGCTTCAATATCAAAAAGGTAATGATTTATATGTGAAAAATAATGGTATACCTTTAAATAAATTAATACGAAGTATTTTAGAAAGAAAATTAGAAACTGGCGTTATTGGTGAAAGAACATATGCTAGAACTATGGAAACAATTACAGCAATGGAAAAATGCGAGATACTTAAGAAAAATATTGATGATATATCTAGTGTGGAGCTACAAAGTTATTTAAATTCTTTAAGACATTATAGTCAAAATACTATAAAGAAATTTATGGATCAATTAAATCATGCATTTAAATATGCTCAAAATAAAGGGTATATAATAAAAAATCCTATGTTTGATATTATAAAACCTAAGAGTAATAAACAACCAAGAGAAGTTCGTGCATTAGAGATTGAAGAACAACAAAAATTAACTGATTATTTACTATATGTTCCTATTTGTGATGAGCCGTTTAAGAATGTATTTTTATTACAAATGTTTTTAGGACTTCGTATAGGAGAGGCATTAGCATTACAAATGAGTGATATAAATTTATACAAGAATATAATTTGTATATCAAAAACTTTAACAACAGATAAAAATCGAAAAGTGATTATGGGAGATAAAACGAAAACTTATGCTGGAAAAAGAGAAATTCCAATACCAGAATTTTTATTAGATGAAATAAAAAATCAAATGAGATTAGCAGAAAATAATAAAGATAAATTATTATTTGTTGATAAAGCTAATAATTATGTCTTACCTAATAACGCAAATAGAAATTTACAAAAAATCGCTCAAAATTTAGGAATTGAAAATATATCAAGTCATAGTTTAAGGCATACTTATGGAACAAGATGTATTGAAGCTGGAATGAGAGCGGTAGCTCTTCAAAGATTAATGGGACATACTGATATAGCTGTTACATTAAACACTTATACTTCAATATTTAATAAATATAAAGAGCAAGAATTAGAAAAAGTAAATGAATATTATCTAAATAATGAAATTTTAATGAAAAAAAATTTGCTACAGGATGATACTGAAAATATTCGAAATTAATTTCGAATATTAATAGAAAACGTTTTCGTTTTCTAAATAGTACATAAATCAATTTTGATTTGTGTACTATAAATAAGATATTAAAAACTATTCAACATTATTCGTTAGAATACATTGAATAGTTTTTAATAATCTTTAATAAGGGTTTATTAAGGGATATGCCCTTAATCATACAGAGAACTTTTTTAAAGTTCTCTAGTATGTTAGAGCACTTAATGCTTATAGTAAATTTAAAGAAGTGCAATACAGTAAAACATAAGTAATACCTCGTAAGCTCTACTTAAATAAAAATAGAGATAAAATATTAATGAAATAATTTTATATACTCATTAATGGAACAATTGATAATTAATCTCTTTTATGATAATATCAAGTTATAAAATAGTAATTTCTATGGGAGGAAGTTATGGTTATTTTAATAGCTGGAAGTTCACATACAGGCAAAACTTTATTAGCACAAAAACTATTAGAAAAATATAAATATCCATATTTATCAATAGACCATTTAAAGATGGGACTAATAAGAAGTGGAAATACTGAATTGACAGTAGAAGATGATGATAAACTAACAGATTATTTATGGAATATAGTTAAAGAAATTATAAAAACAAATATAGAAAACAATCAAAATATTATTATTGAAGGATGTTACATTCCTTTTAATTGGAAAGAATCTTTTGAAGATGAGTATTTAAAGAAAATACAATATGTTTGTTTAATAATGACAGAAAACTATATTAGAACACATTTTTCTGATATTAAAATGTATAGTAGTGCAATAGAAAGCAGAAAATTTGAGGATATATCACAAGAAGAACTAATAAAAGATAATAATGCTAATTTAGAAATGTGTAAAAAGTATAATCAAAGATATATTTTAGTTGATGATAAGTATGAAATTGATTTTGAATTATCACAATAAATTACAATTTTGTGATTTGTTAGATAAATAGTAATTTGAAAGGAAGATTAGATATGAATAAGAAAAAATTATTTTTTGCAATTATTTGTGCTTTAGGAAGTGGAATGGTAGGATTTTTTGCAAATCGTTTAGGTGAACTATATGGTTGTATATTATTTGGAATTGGTATTGCTTTAATGGTTTATTCAATTTTTAATTTAAGTAAATAACAAATTACAATTTAAAGATTAGTTTATTAAATATAACTAATCTTTTTTTTTTATAATATTTTGTAACGAAAAATAAGATAATATAGTCTATATAGTTAGAAAGGAGAAAATAATGGAAGAAATATATAAAGAGTACTCGAAAATTGTATATACCTATCTATTATCTCTTACTTGTAACTCTGAACTTGCAGAAGAATTAATGCAAGAAACATTTTATAGTGCTATAAAAAATATTAATAAATTTAGAAATGAATCCAGTATGAAAACTTGGCTTTGTAAAATAGCTAAAAACAAATGGTTTGATTATCTAAAAAACACTAAGAAATCAATTGAAATTGGACTAGATGAAATAGAAGAAAAATTTATACTAGTAAATTCTTTTGAAGACGATTTTTCTAATAAAGAAAATGTTATAGATTTATATCAAAAGATTCACAAGCTAGATGAAAAAGCTCGAGAAGTAATTTATTTAAGAATAAGAGCAGATTTAAGTTTTAAAGAAATTGGATTAATTATGGGTGAATCAGAAAATTGGGCTAGAGTTACATTTTATAGAGCTAAAGTTAAATTAAAGGAGGAATTTGATAATGAATAAAAATGAAGAATGTGAAATTGTAAAAGATTTATCTTCTCTACATATAGACAATATGTTAAGTGAAAAAAGTAAAATATTTATTGAAAGACATTTAAAATCTTGTACAGATTGTAACAAATATTATAATGCTTTAACTTCTACTTTTTTAAATGAAACTAAAAATGAAAAGAATAATGATACTATCGAAATCAATCATTTAAAAAAATTTAATAAAAAAATCACAATATTAAAATGGTTTTTAACAGGATTAATTGTTTTTATATTAATAATTATTTTTTCTCTTTATTTTAAAATCTGTTATATAGATGGTATTAACGATATAACTATCAGTAAAATACTAGATATGCAAAAAAATTCAAATAATTATAAATTAACTCGTATAATTACACAAATCAATAGAAGCACAAATGAAAAGAATGTAATTAAAACAGAACATTATTATAAAGATGGAAAACATAAAGAAATTATATCTTCTGATCAAACTGGTACATTACAAGAAGAATCGTTGCGATTTATTGAAGATAACAAATATGAAAAAACAACAGTATTTCACTCTTTAAAGCAAATTGATCATCAAACACAAAATTTTATAGAAGAATCAAAAGGAAAATATTTAGATTTGATTATTTCAAGAGTAATGCTGAATGATGCTGGAATTCATAGATTAGGATTAAAAACTAGAACTGAAGTTTATGATAATAAAGAATGTTATATCGTTAGTGATTCATATAACGGAGCTTATAGAGATAATTACATTGATAAAGAATCAGGAGATTTAATAAGAATAGTTTCTAATTCTGAAAATTTTTACGAAGAAGAAATATTTATTTTAGAAGAAAACATTGTAACAGATGATGATGTTGATATTTCAATTTTAGAAAGTGATAAAAAATATGACGACTATAAAATTAACAACATAAATTATGAAATTGACGAAACGTTTAGAGAATTTTATGAATAAAATCCAAACTACTGATAAAGTTAATATATATAGTGAATATAACAATAGCTAAAATTATTTGTAGTTATTTGTTAATAAAATTGATGATTTAAGTACATTACCCACTACATTTGACAAAAATGGCTTGAAATAGCGCATTACATAGCGTGAATGTTGCGCATCTGCACCAAAAGACGACTTTGAAAAAAGTCGTCTTTTCTTTTTGTATCAACACTTTCAATCTTTTTCAGCTGTTTTCAACTCTTTTCAGTTGCGGCTCTAGGAGTAAAGCTTTCAAAGTATTGAAATTATTGTTATTTTTTGTTAAATTTACATAAAATTTTATATATACTTATAAATATTTATGAGATGAGCAAGGGATGAGAAAAACTAAAATATTACACAAAATATTTTTTTTTGACAAAATCAAATATTTGTTTGACTTTATATAAATTTTAATATACAATAGCCATAAGTTTAATTCCACCACTTAAGAGTGGGTGTATTAACTAGCAGTTAAATATGCTAGTTAAAGCAGATTTTAACTGCTAATATACTGCACCCATTCATACGCAGTATACATTTTACATTAAAGGAGGTGGGTAGATTGGAAACAACAGAAGATAAAATAGCTGTTAAGTTTTTAGGATGGATATCAATTTTACTAGTTGTATTTGTTGGATTATATTTATTAGGAACAATCGGTTATAATACATATATTTCAGCTACAAAAGAAAAAATTGAAGTTCGTGCAGAGAACTCCAATTTCATCGATTAAACTTGGTGGTAGGAGCAATCCTACCTCTTTTTTTTATATTTTATTTTAAATATTATTCATAGTCAATTACAAATATGTTAAAAAAATGTAATAGACTTGTAATAATTGTACAACAATTTACAACAAAAGTCAACTTTTGTCAATACTTTCAACATTTTTAATATGTTCTATATATGAGAAATAAAAAGCAGAGATTTTAGAAATCTCTGCTTTTTATTAGTTTTCCCCTAATTATCTATTTTTAAGTTTTATAAATGATAGAAAATGTTTAAAAGGATTTAACGAACATCTTCTTTATCATCTAATAAATTATTTCTTTCATAATATGCATTAACTTTGTTGATTTCGTCTAACTTGAAATCATTAAAAATAGATGTATAAGTATTTAAAGTAATCTTAACATCAGAATGTCCCATTAATTTTTGTAATACAACAGCAGGCATACCAGCTTCGATCGAACGAGTTGCATAAGAATGTCTTAAAATATGTGTTGAGATTCCGTGGTCTCATAATATTTAAATTCTTACACATCCTTTTAAGCTGTGAATTCATAGAATGTGGATAAACCAATTTATCTCCATAAGTAAATAAAAGGTTATCTTTATTGTTCTTTGAATAGTCTTGCAGTTCTATTATATGCTCTTTTAAAAATTGGGGAATTGGTAACAATCTTTTTCCAGTTTCTGTTTTAGTAGATTTTCCCATCTGCACCAAATCTTGAGAGAAATCTCAAGATTTTTTTATTTTAAAATAAACTATATAAGAACATTTATAGACTTGTAGAATATAGTTTTTTATTGTATTCTGCCAAAATTTAAATAAAAACAAATCTAACAAAAAAGCTGAAATTGAAGTAAACAAAAGTGTCTTCCTCATTTCCAGCTTTTTATTTTTAATATATTGGCTCTACATTAATTTTCATTTTTATTTCTGTAGTTTCATTCTTATTTGTTGGCTTTTTTATTAATTCGATTCCTATTTTTAAAATCGCATCTTCTGAATTTGGATTTAATATTGTTTTTGATATAAAGCTTGTTACTTTAAAATATTCTTTATTAGTATTTGTAACATCAACATTTACTTTTGCTGATATTGAATCACTATTATTTGTAATTGGAACAAGTAATTCTTTTCTATCATTAACATTTTCTAAACAAATATTATTTAAAGTTGCACTTTTTGAATTTAAAATAATTATTTCATCACTTTTTATATTTGAGTTTAAATTAAATCCA
>JAZQTI010000002.1:0-5820 GCA_045630665.1 Candidatus Scatovivens sp. | reverse complement strand
TAAACGATTTTTTAGTACTTCTAAGTATCCTTGATTTGTACAAACTTTACCACTTGCTAAAAATTGTTCATTTTCTACTTCTATAGTTAAATTTACTTTGTTATATTCAGCAGTAGGATAGAAAATTGCAATAAATCTTCTTACTATTAACTTATATACTTCTTTTTTCAAATCAGCTAATTTATCATAATTTTCAAAACCTTGTCCTGTGGGAATAATAGCATAGTGATCTGTTATTTTACTATCATTTACATATTTGGTTTTAGTCAAATTTGTACTGTATTTTTCATTAATCATCTTAGATATGTATTGACTTATTTCTTCATCTTTAAAGCTTTTATATAATCCATTTAAATTTTTCCCAATTTCTTTAGCAATTGCAGTTGAAAGTACTCTTGCATCAGTTCTTGGATAAGTTACAAGTTTTTTTTCATATAATTCTTGTATTATTTCCAATGTTTCATCAGGTTTAATTTTAAATACTTTTGTACATTCATTTTGAATTTCAGCTAAATTAAACAAAAGTGGTGCATTTTCTTTTTGTTTAGATTTTTTTAATTCTGTTATTATAGCTTTTTTATTTTCTAAACTTAAAATAAATTTCCTAGCATTTTCTTCTGTTTTAAAACCAGTTTCGTTATAAAGTACTGGACTATTAAATACTTTTGATTTTTCAGATACTTTCCATTCTGCTTTTATATTTTGGTTTTCTTCACCAAAATTTCCTATAATTTTGTAGTATTTAGTTTTAACAAAGTTTCTTATTTCTCTTTCTCTAGAAACAACCATTCCTAAAACACAAGTCATAACTCTTCCAACTGATATAGAAACTTTTTCTTCATTTATATCTTTAGCTATTCTTCTTCCAAAAATTATTGATAATAATCTCGAGAAATTAATTCCAATTAAATAATCTTCTTTCGCTCTTAAATAAGCCGAATTAGATAAACTATCATATTCACAAAGATCTTTTGCTTCTTTTATTCCTCTTTGGATTTCTTCTTCTGTTTGTGAATCTATCCAAACTCTTTTCATTTTAGCTTTAGGATTTGGATTTGCCATCATAATAACAAGTCTTAGAATATATTCTCCTTCACGTCCAGCGTCTCCTGCATTATATATTTCTTCTACGTCTTCTCTTTGAAGCAAATTTTTTACTATTTCAAATTGTTTTCCTTGATGTCCTTGTATTACTTCATATTTATATTCTTTTGGTAAAAATGGTAAAGTATTTAATGTCCAAAATTTTAATTTTTCATCATATACTTCTGGATAACTCATAGTTACCAAATGACCATAGCACCAAGTTATAATCCATTCTCCAGATTCTATATATCCATTCTTTTTTTGTGTATTCAATTTTAAAGCTTTTGCAAATTCCATCGCTACTGATGGTTTCTCTGTTATTAGTAATTTCATTTGATACATCCTTTTTATTTTTGTATTGTTATTATATATGAACTTATCTTTTTTTTCAATAAATAATAGAAAACCCAAACTTTTTTTACATAAAAAAAGAGCAACTTTATAGTTGCTCTAAAAAATCTATTTTTTATTTCATTTCTTTATTAATTCTCTCGAATTTTATATAAAATACTATTGCTACAATTATAATAGCACCAATTAAATACATAATTGTATCTTCAACTCCTGTATAAGGAATATCTTCACCTGTAGTATTTGTTGAGTTTGAATAAGCTCCTACAGTTGTTTTATTAGTATTTGTGTTTGTTGCTTTATTAGTATTTGTATTAGTATTTTTTGCTTTATTAGTATTTGTATTTGTTACTTTGTTTGTGTTTGTAACATTGTTTGTTGTATTATTTGATGGTTTTGTTGTTATTTGAGCTTGGATTGTTCCATTTGTTGTTGGATTTCCACTTGTTGAATCTTCTTCACCAATTGTGATTTCAATTGAAATATCAGATGCTGATATTTCTGAAGCACTATTTGATGCTGTTATTTTTGTAAATTGGATTTGTCCTTTTGTTTCTTCTTCTTTATCAAAACCACTCTTTGTTTTAAATGTTATTTGGAAAACTTCTTCTTCTGTTTTAACAAAACTTGTTTTTGTTAAAGTAATTTTTCCATCATTTTCTGCATTATAAGAATGACTCCATCCGTTTCTACCTTCAATACTAGATTCACTTATTTTTTCAAATACTTTCTCATCATATTTTAGGTAACCACTTAATGAGTTTATTCCATTTGCTCCAACATCTAAATTAGAAACTTTTACTTCAACAGTAAACTCTGTTGATTCTGGTACTACTGTAGCGCTTGGTGTCATTGTAGTTGTGAAACTTAATGCACTAGCAACTGTAGTGTATACAAAAACTAATAATACTGCAATAATAGCAATTTTTAAAAACTTCTTCTCCATTTGAACACTCCTTTCCTTAAGTATAACGTTTCATAATATAAAAATCAAGATATTTTGTTTATTTTTATATTACATTTTAATAACATAAGTTATTTTTTATATAGAATTATATAAAACTACCATTTGTGATACGTCTACTAAGTTTATAACACCATCGCAGTTCATATCAGCACCTTTTTTTGCATATCCTTCTAGTATAAATCCTCTTACTTCATTATAATGAAGTATTAATTTAGATAAGTCTGTTAATGTTAATTTACCATCTAAATTTGTATCCCCTCTTACTATTAGGATATATTCACTACCATCTTCGAAAATAATTTTCATTCCTGTAGTTATAATTTCATTTTCTTCTAATCCAATGCTTTCTATATTAGCAGCTTTTCCATCGATTTTAATAGTTAAATTATTTAAGAATTCTTCTTCATCTGTTTCATGTTCAATATTCATTATGTATCCATCTTTAATAATATATTTATCAGATGTAACTTCGTATACTCCTGGTTCTGTTGGAACATCAGGTTCTACTGGAACTTCTGGTTCAACAGGTGTTTCAGGCTCTGTTGGTACATCTGGTTCTACTGGTGTTTCAGGTTCAACCGGAACTTCTGGTTCTACTGATCTATTTGTAAATGCTTTTATACAAACATCAGCAGTTGTCATATCAACACCATCTACAGTATATGCTGTTAAGTTTGACCATGTATTTCCATTTAATGATAAATAACTCTTGTTATCAGAATCAACTAATGCATATGATGTATTTTCAACTTTGGCTTCGATTTGATAATAACATCTTCCAGTTATTGTTTTTTGTTTTACCACAATAGAAAATTGAGAATCTCTTAATTTTATAGGTTCTATATCTATTTTGTGATATCCTGCGCATAATACTTCATCTGGTTTTGCAACTAATATTAAGTCTTTTTCTGTAAATCCATTTCCATTTGGGTTAACATATATTTCTACATTAGCATAATCAGCCAATGCTATACCTATACTATCTAATGTTTCTTCTTCTGTTGTATTTCTATCGTATACAATAGCGAAACCACCAGTTGTAACATTATCTACACCCATTTGGAAAATTCCACCATAATAGTCTGCTTGATATATATTATCGTAATCAACTTTTCCTGTAGAATTTATTCCATAAATTTCTTCTTCAATAAAGAAATCTTCATATGATACATATAAATATCCATTGTTAAATCCTTCAGCACCATAACTATTTAATACTATGTAAGCACCATCTGTTGTAGGCATTCTTCCATCACCAAAGTTTTCTTTTGGATAATTATCATCCCATCCTACTATAGTAATAGCATGATCTCTTACTTTCGTAGAATCATTACAGTTATATGCTGTTGCTTTAAATGTATTTGAATTATTATAAAACTTAGAAAAACTTCCACCAGTCATTGTTGAAATTGTACCCTTTGTAACTAAGTGTTCTTTTATAAGTTTTCTCGCTGCATTTAATTCATCTTCTGTATATTCTTTTCCATTTGATTTTTGATATTTTACAGAAATTGTATTTCCTTTTGAATCTACTTCATAAGATTTATGAATTGTTGGTAAAATTGTATAAGAATCTACTATTGTATCAACTTTTTTATCAATTTCACTTAAGTTTATTTTTTGTTCATTGTCTTCAAATGGCATGTCAGATTCTAAAACAGCACCTTGCCCATTTGTTAAATAAGCTAAACCAACGACTAATAAACCACCTCTACCTGTATCTCTATAGAAACCTTTTTCATTAACTCCATCTAAAAAATTTCTTGATGTAGCATAATCCATATGTCTTTCTGAAAAGTTACCTATTGTTCTAGTCCCATTATTAAGAGCTATATTGGTTTCCATAGCTTTTAGTAATGAGAACGCCCAGCATTCAGTAGTAGACCCTTGATGTTCAACTCTTAGATCTAACTCTTCAGCAAGATTAAATCTTGAATCATTTGCGCTACCAACACTATTAAATGGTCTTTCTGAAATTTCTAATAATTGATTTAGTACGTGTGGTTTTGAATCAACTTCATATTTACTTAAAATGCTCTCTGGTATTTCAACATCATATGTTCTTGGTAATGCCACATTGATTTTTTCTTCTGTTGATAAATTTGTCCATTTCTCATAAACATCTGATGTATTCATTTGTAATTCATTTTCGACAGCAAGTACATTTCCTGATAGAATTATACCAGCAAGAAAAGTTCCTGCAAAAATAGCTTTTCCTTTTCCTTTGCAAAAATTAATTTTTTTCATTAGTTCACTCTCTTTCGCTTTTGTTTTTTACTTAATATAAGTTAATTATAAGTGGTTTTTATTGCAAAATCAACCCCAACTCCGCTATTTTCAAGGTTTTGGAGTTTTTTACACATTTTATACAATTACGGAAATATGCGGTTTTACGGTTTTTTTATTCAAATATTAAATTTTCATAACATCGCTTTTGTTACAAAATTGTAACATTTTCTTAATACTGTTGATATTTATATTTACTTTTTTTGTTGTATAATATATGTATACAAAAGAATCAAGGAGTTTTCGATGAGTATAAATTCTACCTTACGAAAAGAAGGGATAAATGTAATTGGTAAACTTAATACGTTAGAAATAAACAAAATCGCAGCCAATATTTCTGAAAAAATTGTTACAGCTTTTCCAGAACATATTGTTAACCAAAGCGATTTATTCATTTCTATTGCTCGTCTTGATATGTATATTGCAGAGATGCCAAATGATATGGCAATGGCTAAATATTTTTACAAAAATAATTCAATTTATTTTAGCAAAGATATGGATTTAGAAGATTTAAACACTCTTGCATTACATGAATGTATCCATTTTATTCAAGAAGTAAAAAGCAAAAACGGCAAATTATTACGTTTAGGACTTTACGATATGGAAAAAAGAGCAAGTCATGGAATGGCATTAAATGAAGCTGCTGTTCAACATATGGCATCAGTAGCATCAAATCAACCATTAGATAATGTTAAATATTACAATATGGAATTAGCTACAGAAAGTCCTGATTTTTATCCATTACAAACAGCATTACTTAATGAAATGATATATTTTACAGGTTCTTATCCTCTATATCATAGCACTTTATATAGTAATGATATTTTTAAAAATACTTTTGTAGCAAAATCAAATGAAAAAGCATTTAATCAAATCGAAAAAAACTTTGACTTAATTTATGAATATGAATCTTTACTTTTAGAACAAGTATATAAATTATCTTTATGTTCTGAAGAGTATAAAAGTATTAACAAAATAAGAAAAATCAATTCAAAAATTGATGCATATAAATTTCAAAAAGAACTAAAGATATCTGTATACAGATATCTTTCCGAAAAACGTCTTTCTGTCATTCGGCAACGCGTTGCCGCTCAAGAATCCATTACAAGTGCTGTTGTTAATTGCGGATT
>JAZQTI010000001.1:0-2531 GCA_045630665.1 Candidatus Scatovivens sp. | reverse complement strand
AGTATTTATAAGTCTATCAGCAAATATTTCTATATAAATACTGCTATCTTGAGGATATGTTATTTGTACTGTAGGAGAATTTTCAGCAACAATATTATTACTTACTTCTTTTTTTACTTTATCTACCTCTTTTAATTTTATGTATTTATATAATGTAGGTATAGTAGTTCCATCAGAAAATTCTATTTCAGAAAGTAGTTCTATCTTTGTTGCTGTATCATAAAATTCAGATGCATAGTGTAACTCTTCGTTTGAAGTATAATATGAATAATGATTATTACTATCCCCCAACTCTAAATCATGTACTACATCCATTATATCTTTAATACATACCCATATACCGCCTATAATCATCACAACTATGTATGTTATAACAGCTCTTCTTACATACACCAATGGATCTAGTTCTGTAAATGTATCTAAAGGATCTATATTTTTCCTTTTATTGTAATTGTTATCAATATCTACAACTTTTATTCCATCATATTTATTTTTTGTGCTAGTTTTAAAACTTCTTGAAGATCTTGACTCTCTCTCATCTAAATCAGACTCTCCATCATATTCTTTTGGCTTAAAACTATTAAATAATTTTGAAAAAGCCCCTTCTTTATTACTATAATCTTGTATTGGATCATCATCTTCATATTTCATATGTATACTACCTCAAAATAAAATTTATTTTCGTCCTTATTATATCACTTAATGTTTATTCCTTCAACTTCAAGAAAAAAGTTATTAACAAATTATTAAATTCCTTCATACAATTAATTATAGACATATTTTTTGTCTTAAATACTT
This sequence comes from Candidatus Scatovivens sp., assembly GCA_045630665.1. Taxonomy (GTDB): domain Bacteria; phylum Bacillota; class Clostridia; order TANB77; family CAG-508; genus Scatovivens. Next base: position 1,733 of record JAZQTI010000001.1, on the reverse strand, counting down.
TTTGAAAGGAATTAATTATATGGAATTTGAAAAAAAAGTAATTGTAGATGTTGATGGAGTTATCGAAACAGGAAAACAATTTGATTTAGAATTAAAATTACCAGAAGATGAAAGAAATGTAGTTTATGGTATTGTTAAAGATCATTGTGGTAATCCAGTTAACGATGCCGTTATTAAATTAGTTGAAGTGTGTAAAGATGAAAGAAAACCAGTATCTCACACTTTTACAGATAAAGAAGGAGAATTTGTTTTTGGTCCTCTTTGCCCTAACAAATCTTATTCAATAGAAATTTGGGTAAATAAAGTAAAACATGTAAAAATTTGTAAAACTTGTGAACATGCTGGAAAATGTTTAACTGGTGTTGAATTAAATTGTGATAAATCATATTATGATAAAGAAAACTATGAATATGAAGAAAATAAAGAGCATAAAAAAGACTAATCTCTCAAAAAATTTTATAAATAATATAAAATAAATATGATATAACCGGAAAAAGCCCCCTGAAAACAGGGGACTTTTTTGTTTCATGAGCAAATTGGTTTTCTAGTCGAGCCAGCTAAACGAGTTGTTGAGAGTCACTCTCAAGGAATCAGAGAACGATATCTTTTCTTCTTTTGCTTTTTTCATAGCTCTGTACAGCATGGCAGAAAGCCATACCTGCATAACACTTATGCAAAAAGCAAAAATCTTGATACAGTTCCTGAGTCCATTATCCAGAGGATGATCGATGAACTCCAGAATCCAGCAACCGACATAGTAAAGAACCACGCTGAGAATTATCACACTCACACATGCAATAACCAGCTTCTTTACTCTCTTCCGATAAAAATTAGTCTTACGAGATTTCTCGCCCATAGCGGTCCTCCTTCTTAGTCTAAGACTATATATTTTTTTATCCTTTTTATTATAGCACATTTATAGAAATCATTCAATTTTTATGTATTATTTCTCTTTCTTGGCATTATTACGATGTCTTCTAGTAGAAGAATTTCACACCCATTATCATCCCTTACTAAACTCGAAGGTCCCCAATGACCATTATTTTCATCTTCAACTAAGATTAAATGACCTTTCATTCTAACAATATCTTCTAATTTTATTTTTGATAATATTTTTCTAAAATTTTTATTTAAAGTAACAATATGGTTATTAGAAACTTGAGTCAATGCTCTATTCCCATATTTTTCATACATATATTCATCCATTCTTATCATAACAGCCCTATATGTATTTAATTCATACTGGTCACAAAAAATATGTCCTGAATTTTTTTCTTTTGCAACATTCCCCCAAGATAATGTTAAATCTATTGGTGAAATATAATCATATGGATTACCGCCTTTTAATGATAACATATTTGCAAACAAATTAGTTCCATAATCTTTTATTGCCTCAACTTTTCCTGTTATATCATATGTTGCAATTTTGGTAACCACCATTTTTGTACCTCTAATTTCCCAAGTTTCTTTCTCTCTTTTTTCTTGAGGTATAATTTTTTGTTTTGGTGCAGGTATTGTATCTTTCCTTAAATCATATTCAACATATAAACTAGGATCTGGTTCATATCTATTTAATAACTCTCTAGAAACTATAACAATAATAGCAATAAGCATAGCAGCCACAACTATTATAAAAATTATATTACTTCTTAATTCTTTTTTTCTTTTATTTTTCAATTTTTCTACTTCAGTCATATTTCACCTCTATAACCATTTTTATAAATAATTTAAAT